>NZ_CAXAXI010000024.1:0-42721 GCF_963972995.1 uncultured Altibacter sp. | reverse complement strand
GGCACGCCTTAGCGTACCTCAGACAGCGGAACGCGCTTAACGTTGCACCTCCTTGTATTTTACAGGATACTTTCTGAGGCCGATTTGATTCTAAGGGACATTGAATTAAAGAAGAAGCCGTGTCACTTCGAGTGATGCGCCGGTCAAAAACGGACAAAGTGACCAAAAACGGTCAGAAACGGACAAAAACGGACAAAAGTGGACAATTCCGGTAAAGAGTGTCCAAAAGCGGCCAAATCGGACAGGGTGGTTTGGAAGTCTGAAAATGCCGTTCTATGTTTGACCTGTTGGTGTTCGAAAAAATGCCTCGTTTAAGAGGGTGCTGCAGACTCCTTTTGACATGGCATTCGCACACCGGCATATATGTTTAACTTTTAAATCCTAGAAATTATGGGAAAGCAGAAAAGTTTTATCAAGTTAGAAGGAACCTTTGATGATCTTACGTTCTATGAGCGAAAAGGAAAACAACTGGTTCGGAAAAAAGGAAGTTTGAACAAGCAACGTATCGAGAACGACCCCAAGTTTAAACGGACTCGTGAGAATATGAACGAGTTTACAGGGGCGGCCTTGATGTCGATGACCTTACGGAAATCGTTGGGTTCATTGATCAAAAAGATGGGTGGCACGACCACTTCGGCCCGACTGACGGGGATCTTTAGGCGGATGAGTTCTAAGGGCCCCGGGAAACGGGGTAGGCGCTCCTTTATCATGGGGGCGAACAAACCGTTGTTCCACGGCTTTGAGTTCAATAAGGAACGGGCGTTTGATAGTGTGTTTTCGGCACTCTATGATGCGCCTGCCATCGATGCGAACCGCTCTGTGGTGACGTGGACGGTGCCGGCCTTTGAGATGGAGACCGACCTGAAACTGCCGGAGGGTACCACCCACTATCAGTTTGTATTGGCCACCACCTTGCTGAGTGACCATGTGTATGATGAGGAGTTCCAGGCCTATGTTCCGGTGGCGCCTGAACTGAACGGTAGTCGACACGTGACCCTGGGGGAACTGCTCCCGGCGGATGTCACACTAACGGAGGAAGCGGTGTTGAGCACCGATCTGGGGCTGACCGAGGCGCTGCCTGATACGGTGGTGTCGCTGAGTGTGATTGGCGTGCTCTTCTTCCAAGAGACCGCCGATGGCGAGTTTTACCCCTTACAGGGGGCACAATCCCTAGCGATCGCTACGATTGCTTAGCCATGATGGGAAAAGGGGCGGGAAACCGCCTCTTTTTTTTGTTGTTATGCGGAATCTAGGATTGAGCGTTCGCTCATGCGAATAGTAAAGCGGTACGTATATGAGGTTTACTAATCTGTAATGTTTACGATTTCATTCTGTTTATACAAATTAGGTAAAAATCCAGATTTAATTCTGAATTGACTTCGTTTTTTTAATTTGGGTTTGGTCGATATATTTTCCAGTTTAATTCCAGGGTCATAATAAATATTCCCATTTGCCATTTGAGATAAAAATAATGGAAAATCAGTTCCCGTTCCCAAGATTATCTCATTACCATAACGGTATTCCCGCTCTTCATTTTTTCTTGATAACGACGGTACATAACAAGCTTGATTATGTTTTCTGTTCCAATGCTTTAACATAGAAGTAAAGCTCCAAGAAGCTGTCTCATTTTCTTGATCGTCTAATAATGCAATTCTACCATTAGAGTTACGAATTTTTCCGCTCTCAGTATCAAAACCAATCAGGTGCATTGTTAGATTGGTAAGGTGATGTTTTTCGCCAACCTTATGAACACCTCCAAAATTTAATCGGTCTGGTCGCCCAAGTTTATCCTCATAACCATACGTCCGCACAAAATATTCTGTTCCCTCTGTTTTATATAGTCCGTCGGTCGGTTCAGGAGTCATTAAAGTTATGGCCTTGGAATTTGTACTGTTAAAGTTAGCTACACCAAATTGTTTTACCTCCCACCCCATAAAATCGGGTTCTGAATAACCGTTAGGTGTTACTCCAAGTTCTGCCTCCAAGGTATAACCACCACAGTTAGGTGAACGACATGGAAGGAGTTTACCACTGGCATCAAGTCTTTTAGAAGTTATCCATCCTAAATCATAAATGCGCTTAAGCTCCTGAAGTAAAACAATACGGTTATTTATTGATTTAGGCAGTTCTATCACGAAAAAAACACCGTGCTCCGACTTGTGCTCTGTCTTGTTAAATTCATTGGCAATTTCTGAATCGGGCGCAGCAACATAACCCAAAATCCTTCCATTTTGAGCAACACTAAAGAAGAGCAACCTACCAGCTAGTCTTTGTGTCATCAATACAGAAGGTGGATTTAGGCATCTTGCTAGAAATCCAGAAAACCGAACTTCGGGATATTTGGGATATAAAATTAATTGGGCTTTAGGTGCTGGATAAATAACACCCTCATTATCGAGCCAAGCAAAATTTATTTGTGCTTTAAACCGTTCTTTATTCCAATCGCCAGCTTCTTCAGTGACAATCTCGGAAATTGGTAGAATGTTCAGAATTTCAAAACTACCCCCAAAATAAACTTGATTTTTGGAGTTGTCATTAGGTGCAAGATTTTTTGCATAAATCTTTTTACAACCATTATTGATAAATAGCTGTTTTAGGTTGCTTAGATTCATTTAGGATATCGAGTTCTTTTACAATGTTCTTACCAACAGCTTGAATCAAAGGCATAACAACCGAGTTTCCGAATTGTTTGTACGCTTGGTTATTAGAAACAGGAATAACAAAACTATCCGGAAACCCTTGAAGCCTTGCACATTCTCTCGGCGTCAATCTTCTTGGGTTTTTACCTTTTTGTGGTATTAGTATCTCCGCTCCATCTTTGTAGTAGCGAGCACTCATTGTCCTTGAAATTCCATTGAGGTCAGTTAAGCCAAATCCAAATCCATTACCTTTAGCTTGATGTTTTTTCTTGTACTCTTGTAAATAGTTCCAAAGCTTATCTGAAAGCGTATATTTTTCGTCCACTTTTTGTTGAAGAATTTCTCTAATAGCAAAATTCGCCTCATCGGGCTGAGGAAATGTAAAAGTTTCTTTGCCCTTAAAAACAGATTTTTTGAAACCAACGATGATTATTCGCTCACGATGTTGCGGGACATAAAATTTCCCGTCTAATACTTTGTAGTAAAGCGAATAGCCTAATTCAGATAACGTTTCTTTTATCACTTCAAATGTTTTTTTCTTATCGTGTGAAACAAGATTTTTCACATTTTCAAGCATAAAAGCCTTTGGTTTTTTATGTTTGATTATTCGAGCAATGTCGAAAAAAAGCGTTCCTTGTGTTTTGTCCAAAAATCCGTGCTGTCTTCCTAATGACTTTTTCTTAGAAACACCAGCAATGGAAAAAGGTTGACAAGGAAACCCTCCTAACAAAATATCGTGATCGGGAATATCTTTTTCTGAAATTTTGGTTATGTCACCAAAAGGGACTTCGCCAAAATTGGCCTCATAGGTTTGCTTAGAGAATTTATCCCATTCACTTGAGAAAACACATTTACCTCCAATGTTTTGATATGCTAATCGAATTCCACCAATTCCAGCAAACAAATCGATAAACTTAAATGTTGGGTTCTCCGGTGGCGGAAATGGAACATCCCATTCAATTGGCAAATAATATTGGAAATCAGCTTCTTGAGCAATGTTGTTTACTTCGTGAAGCTCTGTAAGGTATTCTTGTGCCGATGGCTTATAATAATTTGAAACACCATTTTTATTATTTTGCAAATAGTGTGTTAAATATGCTAGGTCATTGTCGACTATTTTATCAACTTTGAACTGCAACTCCTCTTTTATGACCGAATATTTCTTGCCCATAGTAATTCGTAAAATAACAAAATTATGGAAGTAATTCACGATGGATTCGAACGTGTTTGTTCACAATCTTGTTAACGCTGTATTGAGTACAAAGGTATAACTAACACTTTTATTCTTTGTGCAGCGACAGTCGCGCCGGAAAAATTAATATGCTGTCCACAATGCAATACTTTAGCTTGGTGTTGAGTGGTTTACACGATATTGCAGGATTACGAGTAACGGGTTTGCATATGAAAAGTAGCGGATTAAAATACTATAATTTACAGCTTCTAACCGACCCTTATTTTATTATTTATTTATTGTTTAAACACAAAAACCGCTATTTTTACATACTTTGTTGGGCATCGTTGTTACTATGAACTGTTATTCCAGCAAAGAAATATTCTAGAATATACTTATCAAAATCATCGATTCCTCGGATTTTTGAAATTCGTTTAAACCCAATTTCATTCAGATTTGCTAAAACATTGTGTAATTTTAATTCTTTGCTATGAAAATCAATAAGCCCTTCATTATGTATTTTTCTTGAAATCATTCTTGGTAAGCCAAATTCCTCAAGTTGATAAACAACTGTTGGAAGAAACGCATTTGATGCTAATGAAACAAAACGAGAAATATCATAATTCTTTTCTTTCAATATTTCTTTCTGTAAAATGTTGACATCACTTAACAATGAAGTTAATTTAAATGTAACTTTTCTTTCTAATTTGAAAAAATCATCAATACCGATTTCGTAAGGTTCTAATTCCTTCAAGAGTTTTGGTATTGATTTAAACCAATTGTACTTTAGAATTTTGACAAACTCTACAAATTGTGTGTAACTCGCTTCCCAACCACCTGGTTGTAAACGAATTATTTTAAATAGCATCCTATCCCAATTGTGGGTATTCATTGAATTTAAAAAACCTAGCCCATTCCAACTATTTGGGTCGTTTTTCATATCATAAGCGATTTTCTTAATCAATTCTGCATCACTTATTTGGAAAATATTTTGAGCTTGCAACCTTTCAAACTCTTCTTCTCCTAAAATAGAAGCCATTTCTTCTTTGTACATAATAATCTTGGCTACTTGCTCACTCGTTAACTCTTTTGCGAACTTCTTTTCATCTAAATCGCCGAGTATCTCTTCTGGAAATGGTATATCTAGTTGAGTTCGTTCTTCTTTAGGTGGTACATCTAAAATGTAAATTTTTCCAATAAAATGTTTAAACATTCTACCACTACGACCCATAATATTTTTATAGGTAAAGTCGTTTAGTCTTGCTCTTCCTTTACCACTTCTATTTGCCCAAATAATTACATTTTCGGCAGAAGTATTTACGCCTTCAATTATAGAGGAAGTAGATATAATATTATTTAACCCTTCTGGTTCTTCAAATAATTTGACTTGAATTTGACTTAAAGATCGATGAAGCCTACCATTATGAATTCCAGTTCCTCGATTTACTAATTTTGTAAGGCTCCAATTAAACGAATAGTTTTTACTTAACCAAGATGAAAATCTATTTAGTAGTTCACGTTCTTGTTCAAGTTTACTGCCTATCAGCAAAGTTGAAAGGCTTTCAATGTTACTATAAGTCCCAGCATAAATGAGAGATTTAGTTTGTGTCTCTTTCAGAATGTCAAGTAATTTTAAGCTTTTTAGTTCTTCATCATTTTTGAGTTCCTCGTGAAAATCGTGTTTTTCAAGAAAAACAGTATTGAAATCTAGCGAGAAAAATTCCATTCCGATTGTAAAAGGATTTTCTTCTAAATGACTAATATTAGGCGCTAAAAAATAACGTTGTTTAGCAACTTTACCAAGCTTTAAAATAGCTTTTATAAGAGTAGGAGAGCGATCAGCGTCAAATTTTGAACTAGCTTTATAGAATTCATCAATGATGAGAATATCTAATTGTTCTATTTTTCCAACATAATTAATAGCACGCTCTTGTGGGAAGATAAATATGTTTTTATCTGCGAGTTCAACTTCAGTAGTTGTAATTATTTTATATTCGTGCGCAAACTTTTTGTAGAGTCTTCTTCTTGTTTCATCTGTTAGTGCTATAGTTGGAACTATAATAACAACGTTTGATGGTTTTTTGATTGAAATATAAGCATCAATTACGAAGCTTTTTCCAAAACTTGTAGGTGCACTAACAGCAATATTTCTACCCTCAATTAATTTGCTTAAAAGGCTAGATTGTTCTCTATGTAGAGTTGGTAATTCTGTATCCCCAGTATCTACTTTAAATACTTCATAGACGAATCTATCTTGCCAACTTGCATTATCATAATCTATATATGGGTACAAGCCAGTTTCTTTAATCAGGTGATTTACTAGTTCTGAATATTGAATATCATTTTGTTGATGATAGTCTAAAAGTTTGATTAACTCATCTCTCGCTATTGATTCTTTATTATCAATTAATAAATTATTTATTGTATGGCAGGTTTCAAAAATATCCATATTGCAAACTAGTCTTGATTCTTATAATGATGTACATTCTGGATGAATTTATCAACAATTGGTTGTTTTTCGGGAACAGGAAATAAAATCAAATGAAAGTGAATATCAGAATATTTAAATATTGATTTACTGCATTTTTTCACTTGCTTTTTAAAATAAGATTCAGCTCTTTCTTTGTGATAGTGTATAATTTCTTCTTTATATTCATCTGTTAACGAATTATTTTTCGCCGTGATCTGACACTCATATAGTATTAGTATAGGTATGTGTAATTTTGGCTTTAAATCATCAATTGAAGTTTTTGGTGCAAGTATCTCTTTTATTTGCTCAAGCAATTCACCATCTTCTTTCAGTAAATCATTTAAATCTGAAACGTTCGTTATGATACTGTTTTCTTTTTGAAGTTTATCAGATAGCAATGAGTTTTCAACTGAATTCACTATGCTATAAAGCCTTTCATCTTCTATACTATTATAAAATTTAGCTTCTCCAAACCAAATAGTAAAGCTTTTATCATCATTAATTAATATGTGTACGCTATCAGCTCCTTTAGCATTATCTTGTGGGTTTTGCTTATAAAAAATTTTCGGGACAACTGGTAAGGCTTTATAATGATGTTTCATAAATCCATACAATACTATTTCTGCCAATTCACTTCCCTGTCCATCTTGATCCTTGGTAAGGTCTGTTAGTCTTAATTTTTTAGCTGCTTCTGTAAGAGTAGAATGTGATTTATCAATTAACGCCATTCTGTCTTGATATGAAAGTGCTGTTTCTGCAATATTATCCCAAATAAACTCTTGGAATTTTCGAAATCTCCATTTCCCGTCTGCAAAGTCATTTATGAGACTTAAAACGTTTTTGTTTTCGATATGTTCAATTTCATCCTCTGACTTTAAATTTATAAATGAATCATCAATTAATATTTCAAAATCTATGTTTGTTTCAGATTCTTTCATTGAATGTTAAATATTTCTTTATAATGATGCCCAACGGTCTTGGCTATAGCCTATTGCTTTTTTTGTGCGTTTTAATTCAGTTGAAGAGTTAGTTAACTTTGTAAGTTTTTTCCTTTTTATACTCATCCGCGCAATAGGCTATGGCTATTGTTGGCAACTGGCTTTTCTTTAGATTAAATCTTGAACTTTTTCTAAAATTATCGGTATTTGAACATCAATGCCTTTTTCGACAGCTTTAGTTGTCATTTTACCAACCCAAGACATAATATTCTTTCCTAATTTAGACTTATCCTTTTCGTTTATAGTTATATCCTTTAAATCAGATAAATCTTCTTCTGGGACATTTAACTGTCTTAAATCAGAAAGGATTTGTTCGACTTTTTGATTATAAATATTATTAATATTCTGTGTAAGATTATCGGATACACCAATCGTAGAGCTTGCATTGTCGCCATAGATATTATTATTTATAATAGTTTTAGCGGTTTCTTTATCCTCTTTTGTTGGACGATAATCATCATTTTTTAAATCAGGAAATGCTTTATCTAATTCAAGAAGTGTATCAATCAGTTTTTGTTTAGTTATATTTAGTATGTGCTTTGCTTGACTAAACTGTATTCTTCTTCTTACTCCAATAATTCTGTCATTATCGTTGTCTCTTAAGGATGCTACTAAATTCATAGGCAATTCCTCATAACCATATTGCTCACCATTGCTTTTTAGACCTTGTTCAATAACTGGGATACTTTGCCTAGCATCCATTTTGTATAGTTTTCCATTCAAATCTTTGTCAAGATTTGTTAAGTCATATGGAATCATTCTTTTTTGCCCAAAAGGATCAACTATAACAGCAAAAATGTCACAAGGTAAAATTCTATAACCGGGTAACTTATCATCATTCGTGTATCCATTTAATTCAGTCGAAATCCATTTTTTGAATGATTCATTCTCAATCTCAAAAGCAATTATTTTCGCCCTAGTTAAACCTTGAGTTAAATCGATTTGATCGTAAGTTAAATCTTTGATTAATTGTTTTATCATAGTTTTTTTGCTTGTTGCTAACGCCTGATACCCAGAATTACCTATCTACTATCAGGTTATCAGTTCCAGATATCGTTATTTATTGCAACCTTATAATTGGAGAGAACTCAAATATAGAAAATAAATGGGAACAGGTGGGATGCTAGGTGTAAAAATGTATGGAAAAATTGAACTCCGGTTTGAGGCAGGTAAGATTTTAGTCTCCGTGGCGGCGTGCTTCTCAATCTTTCCTTTATTCGATTGCCCCCCTTCGACAGGCTCAGGGTGACCGCTTGGGGCAGGCCCTTCTGAAAAGCATCCGGGCAGACCCCCTTTCTCCTACGCTAAAAATACAAGCTATAAACAAAAAAAGCCCATCCACTTCGGCTCCGCACAGTGCAGGCTTCTGGATAAATTTCTTTTCAAACTATCTATTCAGTAAAAAACCCTTTATTCTACTTAGCATTTCCTATTCAGGTACAATTTGGGTTACGTTTTCGGAATCATTCTTTTCCTCCAGAGCTAAAATGCGTGCTTCTAAGACTTTATAAGCCAATAGTTCTAACTTCAAATTTTCAATTTCCGCTTGTTGTTCTTGCACTGCTTTTACCAAAACCGGAATAAAATCGTTGTACCGCACACTCATATATCCTTGATCGTCGGTGGAGAGCAGCCCTTGATCGTCATAGTTCAATGCTTGCAACACTTCCTTCACATCTTGAGCAATAAAGCCGATTTCTCGTGTTTGGCTCTCATTGTTCTTTCGAACATAATCAACCGGTTTCAGTTTTTCAATCATATTAAGGCCATACGGTAAGGGCCGAATATTGTCTTTCCAACGCTTGTCTGACGTAACCGTCCATGCCACTTGAATTCCTGCATAGGAAATATTAGCATCGCCTATTTGTACTTGGTTGGATGCCGTACCATCTGGCACTTGCGCATTATACCCAATAGCGATATTATAGCTACCTGTTGTAATGCCAGTTCCCGATCCATACCCAATCCCCACATTTAAATTCCCAGTAGTATTGTTATTTAGTGCCTCTCCGCCAAAAGCCGCATTATTAGCGCCAGTGGTATTTGAAAACAAGGCTTTATAGCCACTGGCAGCATTTAGAGGCCCATCGGTATTTGAATATAAGGCATACACCCCATTTGCCATATTTTGGTAGCCGGTGGTGTTAGCATAGAGAGCGCCAACTCCAACTGCCGTATTAAAATTGGCCGTGTTGTTTTCTAAAGCACCGTTTCCAATAGCAGTATTTAATTGCCCAACAGTATTGGCCATTAGTGCATCCATACCAAAGGCTGTATTCAGTATTCCTGTTGTATTTTGACTTAAAGCACGATACCCTCCTGCTGTATTTTTGTTGCCGGTGGTATTTGCGTTTAAGGCACTAGCACCTAGTGCGGTATTGTTTGCCCCCGTTACGTTTGAAGTTAAAGCGCGATATCCATTAGCTGTATTTCCGTTGGCCGTGGTATTTAATTTTAACGCCTCAAACCCAGTTGCCGTATTCTCTATGCCCGTAGAATTGTTTTCTAGGGCATAGGCTCCTACGGCAGTAATATTAGAAGTTAAACTGGATTTTGCCGCATTAAAGCCAACCGCCGTATTGTCTGTTCCAGTAGCATTGGCTCGCAACGCATTGACTCCCAAGGCAGCATTTTGGGAACCCGTGGTATTCCCATACATCGCATGAGATCCATCCGCTGTATTAAAATTTCCGGTGGTATTTGAATACAAAACATTATACCCACTACCCGTATTCTGATTGCCAATCGTATTAAAGTTTAAAGCACCCCGTCCTATCGCTATGTTAAATGTACCTGTAGTGTTGAACTCCATGGTGAGATAACCTAGGGCTGTGTTATTAGATCCAGTGGTGTTTCTAAATAAAGAACCAGCCCCTAATGCTGTATTATAATCTCCACCGGTACTAACCCCCATAGAATAGGTGCCAATGGCCGTATTACTCGCTCCAGAGGCATTTTCTTTTAGAGCATTATCACCTACGGCTGTGTTGAAATAACCAAAGTTATTCGACGCTAATGCCTCAGCGCCTACAGCGACATTATGATATCCCTCGGTATTGCTTTCTAATGATCTATAGCCTATGGCAATGTTCCTAAAACCAATCGTGTTTGCGTTTAAGGCACTAGCACCCACTGCAGTATTGTTTGCCCCAGTTGTATTTGAAGTCAATGCCCTATAGCCATTGGCGGTATTTCCATTGGCCGTGGTATTAAATCTTAAGGCTTCAAATCCTGTGGCTGTATTATCAATACCCGAGGTATTTGCCTGTAATGTATACGCGCCCAGAGCTACATTTCCTGCACCGGAATTATTCTCTAATGCATAGGCACCAACTCCAGTGGTATTATCAGCAGCGTTGAATGCCAAAGCGCTGTAACCAACAGCAGTAACTGCTCCGGCAGTAGTATTGTTGAACGCAGCACCATGACCCAATGCTGTGTTGTTGCTTCCTGTAGTGTTGAGACCTAGGGCATGTCTTCCAAAGGCAGCGTTAAAACTTCCCGTATTGTTCGGCAACGTATACGAACCCATTGCCGTATTATAATTCCCTGTATCATTCAGCAGCAATGCATTATGACCCATCGCAGTATTTTCCACCCCGGTGGTATTTGAAGTCAAAGCGCGGTATCCACTAGCGGTATTTAATTGACCCTCCGTATTGGCCAATAGTGCATCCATACCAAAGGCTGTATTCTGTAATCCTGTCGTATTGGATCTTAAAGCACGATAGCCCCCTGCGGTATTTCGGCTTCCAGTAGTGTTAGAAAATAATGCGTCCATTCCCAATGCCGTATTTTCAAATCCGGTGGTATTGTTGAACGCAGCACCATGACCCAAAGCTGTGTTGTTGTTTCCTGTAGTGTTGAGACCTAGGGCATGTCTTCCAAAGGCAGAGTTAAAACTTCCCGTATTGTTCGGCAACGTATACGAACCCATTGCCGTATTATAATTCCCTGTATCATTCAGCAGCAATGCATTATGACCCATCGCAGTATTTTCCACCCCGGTGGTATTTGAAGTCAAAGCGCGGTATCCACTAGCGGTATTTAAGTCACCGTCAATATTGGCCAACAGTGCATCCATACCAAAGGCTGTATTCTGTATTCCTGTCGTATTGGATCCTAAAGCACGATAGCCCCCTGCGGTATTTCGGTTTCCAGTGGTATTAGCAATTAAGGAGTTCATCCCCAAGGCAGTATTTTCATATCCGGTAGTATTGTTAAAAAGGGAATTTGCACCAATTCCGGTGTTATATCTTCCATTCGTATTTGAGGCTAACGCGTCGGCACCCACGGCCGTATTAAAACCAATGGAGTTCACACTATTGGTGAGGGCATTCCAACCAATGGCCGTATTATAGCTGCCCATTTCATTTGTGGTTAATGCCTTAAACCCATAGGCCGTATTTCCGTTGGCCGAGGTATTTAATTTTAAGGCTTCAAAACCTGTGGCTGTATTATCAATACCCGTGGTATTTGCTTGTAACGTATAAGCGCCCAGAGCTACATTTCCTGCACCCTCGTTGTTTTCTAGTGCAAACGCTCCAATACCTGTTATTTCACTTGATTGATTCCTTAGTAAGGCATAATATCCTACAGCGGTAACATTATTGGTAGTGAATCCTCCTGCTGTACGTCCTACAGCAGTATTGTTGCTTCCAGAGTTTGTAGTTAAAGCCTGAGTTCCAAGAGCAACATTATTACTGCCAATAAAGTTATTACCCAAGGCACTAACCCCCACTCCAACATTAGCTGTTCCTGTGGTATTATTACTAACTGCGTTGTATCCTACGGCAACATTATCTCCTCCCGAAGTATTATTTGTCAGGGCATTTTTCCCAGTTGCAGTATTTTGATGGCCAGTTGTATTCGTTTTTAAGGCATGATGTCCTAATGCCGTGTTGAAAACACCTATAGAATTTGAACTTAATGTTTCATAGCCAAAGGCAGAATTAAAACGACCCGTTGTATTGCTTGTCAATGCATTAAACCCTACCCCGACATTTTGATTGTTGGAACTATCATCGGCAGCACCTGCATTAAGGCCCAAAAACACCGAAGAACCATCATCGGTACCATCGCTATCCGATTTCCCATCCAATAGATCATCTAACTTTTCAACCGCACCTGCACCGCCAAAAGGGATCCAGGCGGTAAGGGCATTGTCCCAATAATAAAATCCTTTGGCAGGGGCTCCGGTTCCTGTGGCATAAATTAACATGCCGTCTTGTAATGCGGTTGGATTAATTGCGGGATACTCATCCACCTTAGGGATTAAAATACCATCGGTATTGGCTGGGGTTGCTTGGTTGGTCGCTTTTATATCCAATTGGGCATTGGGACTCGTGGTCCCAATACCCACTTGTGCGGTTACATTTACACTAATAAAAAGGGGCAAAAAAAATACAATAGTGGGAATACTTCTTAATTTCATAATTGGATCTTTTACAAGGTGATTTTCTTTCGTATCAACGAAGTAAAATCATGCGCACTAAGATATTTACTATAAAAGCTGTTGTCAACCACATCTTGATGTGGTTTTTAGTTTAAAGGATTCTAAATAAAAGTGGTGTGGGTGTTTGGTAAAAACCTATTCAATAAGGACTAAAAAGGGAATGATATGTTTAACTGAAAAAGGACTATAATTCCCTGTCGAAGGATTTTTTAATCAGCTCAGCCTTACTGTTAATTTCCAAAATGTTGTAGATGTTCTTGATATGGCTCCTCACGGTGTTTATAGACACGAATAAATCTTCCGCAATTACTTTGTAGCTTTTTCCAGAAACGATGCCATTTACTATCTCCATTTGACGGTCTGTCAAAACACTTTTGTTTTCAGTTTTAGGCATATAAAAGTTTGCTATTTTTCTAGCAATGGAAGGAGACATATACGAACCTCCTTCATGAACAACCGTTACGGCTTCAGAAATTTTTTCAAGAGACACCCTTTTAGATACATACGAGCAGGCACCATTGGATAAGGCTTTAAAAATGACGTCTGTTTCTTCGAAGGTGGTGAGCATAATAATATCAACTTCTGGACATGCTTTTTTTAGTAAAGGGATACCGTCTATTCCAGAAATGCCTGGCAAATTAATGTCTAATAGTAAAATGGAAGGCAATATTGTTGTGTTGGACAACTCATCCAAAAAGACTTCAACAGAGGTTGACGCTAGTATTATTTGTGTATTTAATTGGGCGGTAAAATATGCATTCAAACTATCTTGAATCAATGGATCATCCTCTATAATGCCTAGCGTAATGGATTTCATATAGGTATGTTATTATGAGGTTTAAAGGTAGCCTACTTATTTGGGTGTAACAATAGCATTAATATGTGGTTTTTGTTACAATATAAATGGCAATTTAATGTGAATTTCAAAGCCTTTTTCATCATAAAAAGCAATTGTAGCGTGCATTTTTTTTGCACGAAGCGACATATTAGAAAGCCCAAAACCTGTCGATTTTTTGGATGATTTTAAGGTTCCATCGTCTTTAATTAGTACGATACAATTCCCTTGTTGATTTTTAAATTGAAGCCATACATTTTTAGCATTGGAGTGTCTCACAATATTGGTGATTGCTTCTTTGTAAATAAAAAACAAGTGTTGTTTTGCAATAATTGGTAGTTTTTTATTTAGGTTTACGTTATTCTTCTCCAGAAAAAAGTTAACCCCTTTAGGGAGTAATAATTCTTCCGCTAGTTCTTCCATTCGTTCCAGAAGATCTAACACTCGCTCTTTACGACTATCAATGCTCCATACAAGATCTCTCATACTTGATATAGCATCTCTGCTTAAACGTGCAATCTTGTTTAATTTGGTTTTACTCTCATTATCGGCATTTGCCTCCAACAATTCTGATTGCATGGCAATACCAGAAAGCATGGAACCTAGATCATCATGCAAGTCACTTGAAATTTTTGTTCGTAAATGCTCTACTGCTAATAATTGCCTTACACGCAGCAGGTACAGTCCATAAATAATAGCTAAAATAGCAAGCACACTCAATAGAATAAACCACCATGTTTTATAAAAAATAGGTTTTACATGAATGGGAATCTTTACTATGTTTTTACTTTCTGAATCGTTAAAAGCTGAACTTTTTACTTCTAGCACATAGTCACCAGCAGGTAGTTTATTATAACGTACGTATGGGTTTGCTCCTTGAAAAAACCAAGACGACTCATATCCTTCCAATCTTGTAGAAAATGTGTTGGACTTATTTTTAAAATAACTAGGTATGGTCCAATTCAACTGAAAATATTGATCGTAGGGTGTGATGGAGATTCTTTCAGGCGTGTCATAGGACAAATCAAAATTTAAAACATCGTTCCGCTTACTGTTAAATCGGGTTAAAGAAGTAAACCGAATAGGTTTTAACAAAATATCTTCTGCTATTAAATTTTCTGGTTTAAACCTATTAATTCCGTTCATTCCACCAAAGTAATAATACCCCCCCTTACTGTCTCGAAAAAATGAAGTATAATTAAATTCGTTATGGGTAAGTCCGTCTTCTTCATAAAAATTTTGAAAACTTTTTGTGTTTGTATTGAAAAAAGATAGGCCTTCGTAGGTACTAACTAAAAGATAGGATTCTTTATATGGTAAAATTCCCACAACATTTTTGTTAGCTAAACCGTTGTTGGTAGTATAAAAAATTGACTTTTTTTGGCTTGGGTTTAAATAGGTTAATCCTCCCCCAAAAGTTCCTAGCCACAGGCTTTTATCTTTGTTTTCATGTATAACAATAACATTATTATTGTTTAAAGGAGGTGTTGAATTTAAGTCGTAATGGGCTTCAATAGTACCGTTTAAATTTACTTTTAAAAGGCCATCATTTATAGTCCCTACCCAGACAATCTCTGGAGTGTTGCTTTCTAAAAAATATCTAAAGTGCAAAATATCTTTCAGGGATGTGTCTTTAAAAACAAGCTTACTTTCACCCGTAGACGGATCGTACAAGGTGAGTTTTGAAAGGGTAAAGCCAAACAGCAAGCGCCCATCTTTAAGAGTTATTATGGGGTTGGGCCCAGTTATGTTGAGTCGGTTTGAAAACTCCGGAAAGACCTTAGTATTGCCATCTTTTAAGTGTATTTTTATGAGATAGTCATTGACAGAATACACATATTCTTTCTCTCGATCTAAGGCAAAGAAACGACTTCCAATAAGAGGGTTATAGGTTTTGGGATAATTCCCCCATAGTTTTAGATTTTTTTGTTGTACACCAGAGGAATCAAACACAATAAGCTCTTTTTCACGTTCATACATGGCAATTAAATCCCCTTCTTGGGTTTCAAATATACTGCGCATGCTATTCCCCCAGCCTTTCTCATGTGATCTGAACAATTGATCGAACAATTTAGGTTTTATCTGTATTTTTAATAACCCATTATCTGTCGCAATCCATAACAACCCATTATGATCAATAAAAAGCTGTGATATATTGGTAAAATCGAGCACCTGGTGTATCGCATCAGTAAAATTGAACATAGTTCCATCGCGATCCATTTTGTATAAAACAGATTCTCCTGCAAACCAAACATTCCCCTCTTGATCTTCGATAGCATGGCTTATACCAATAGGAATTTGCAAAATACTTTCCATTTTCTTTGACGTGGGATGATACTTAAAAACCCCGCGATTAATAGGAAAGAAATAATGATTGTTCTGTTGGTCAAAAAATAAATACCCTCCAAAATTATTGGAACCATGATATACCTCACTGTTTGGTTTTATATCCTTTTGATTAAAAAGTAGCACTTTATGCTCAGGTTCTAAAGAGTCCGTATCGATACTACTCCACCAATCTATAGAAATAATTCCCAATTGTTTTCCATCTTCAGAATATTGTCTGGTCCCCCCACTTATAGTAGTCCACCAAACATTATTGTTGGCATCTGAAATTACCTTAGTAAATTCACGTTCAGCTCTTTTTACGCTATCAATTACTCTAAAACCATAAGATTCATCAAACTTTTGAAGGTATTGTTTTGTACCGGACTTGGCAGAAGTCCAATGGTTTTCTGATACGATCCAGATTTGCTTCTTAGAATCAATATGAAGTTCTACAACGCCTCCTTTTATGCCTTCTGCTTGACCAATCTCCTGAATCCTATCGGTTTTAATGTTTAGTTTAAATAATGAATTGTTTGCCACATACCATATAAAATTGGAATTTCTATAAATGGTATTATGATTGGTCAATAAGTCCTTTTCTATAAAATTTAGATTGTTAGGGTTGCTATTGTATTGCTTAAAGTAATAACCATCATATTTAATTAAACCTTGAGAGGTTCCAAACCACATAAACCCTAAGCTGTCTTGGGTTATGGATGTTACATCCCGAAATGGCAAACCTTCACTGGAGGAAAGCCTTTCCATTTGAGATAAGGTTTGGGCACCAAGTTGAGTTGTTGAGATACACAAACATATGGCAACCATTTTAAATAACAGAAGTACATGCTGGTAGTTATTCAAATTGATCTTTGTTATTTTAACCCTTTTTATTGATAAAGGAAAAATTAAAGCAATACTTTTTTACATCTCCATTCAGTATAACACAACAAATTTGGAGTTAGAAAAACAATTAAAAGCATATATTAAAACTGCTTTATACCTTTTTAAAATTGTTTTTAAATTTAATCAAATATTTAGCACAGAGCAATAGCCAATATATATACTTACGTTAAGTAACTAAAACAAAAAAAGCCCATCCCAACGGATAAGCTTCTCATCGGTTACTGATTTCTCAGTACCACATCCCCAATATTTAGGGGACAACACAACATTTTAATTGCGGTCTGGACGAGACTCGAACTCGCGACCCCCTGCGTGACAGGCAGGTATTCTAACCAACTGAACTACCAGACCAATATTCCAATCCGTTGCCGGACACCAACTACAGTTGGTCGTGTGGATATTGTTACTTGCAACCCCGGGACAGGTCCCTTACTATGATTGCGGTGGCAAATATACCACTCCATTTGTTTATCACAAACAATTTTTTTAAAAAAATACACTTAATTCTTCTTTCACGTACCTTACCTCCGTAGTCACCTCACAATCAATCTCCTATCCGAACTTCTGCCGCTCTACCAGATAGGTGGTGAGGATCTTATTGAACGATTCGTTAATGTCCACCGCTACGTACTTGATGCGGTATTGTCCGCATTTTAGCTGCAGGGCCTTGAAATAGTCCTGTACCGCTGCTTCATAGGACTCCTTAATGGTATCGGCATACAAATTAACATGGGCGCCTGTCTCTACATCCACAAAGCGCTTGGGACGGTTGCTGAAATCGAAGTCGATCTCTTTCTCTTTGTCGTAGGTGTGAAACAACACTACTTCGTGTTTGTTGTATTTTAAATGCTGAAGCGCCTCAAAGAGTTTTTCTTCTTCGGCATCGCTCTGAAACATGTCGGTGAACAGAAAGACCAAGGAACGCCGCTTCAGCTTTTCGGCAATGAGATGCAAATGGGTATAGGTCTTGGTAGGAACCTGATTGCGGGGTTTCGTCAATGCGTCCGTCAACTGATGTAATAACAAATGGTGGTGACGTTCGCTTCCCTTTTCGGAAGCATAGAACTCATAGGTATCACTGTAAATACTCATGCCTACCGCGTCCCGCTGTCGTTTGAGCAGGTTCATAATAGCGGCAGCCGCCAGTACCGAAAAACCGATCTTGTTGAGGGAACCGATCCCGAACTGTCGCAGTGCGGGGTAATGCATGGAGCTGCTGTTGTCCAAGATCAAATGACACCTCAGATTGGTCTCTTCCTCATACCGCTTGGTATAGAGCTTGTCGGTCTTGGCATACAGCTTCCAGTCGATGTGCTTGGTGCTCTCCCCGTTGTTGTAGATCTTATGTTCGGCGAATTCGGCCGAGAAGCCATGGAACGGACTTTTATGCAGGCCCGAAATAAACCCCTCCACTACCTGGGTAGCGAGCAATTCCAGGTTCTTGAACCCGGTGATTTCGTTTATTTCTTTTTCAATATTCATTTTTTAGTGAATGGTGAAGGGTGAGCAGTGAGCAGTGAGCGGTGAGCGGTGAGCGGTGAACAGACTTACTTTTTACTTAAAAGATACTTACTTGTACCCACTACCGGAATCTCATTAATTTCTTTTTTAATATCTATATTTTGGTGAGTGGTGAACGGTTTTACTCTTTACGTAAAAGATACTTTCGTGTGCCCACCAGTAGCTTCCTTACTTGTTTTATTAAAATCTCCAACTCTTCTGACGCATCTATATAGTTTAGGCGAATTGATAACAGGTATTGTGTTTCTAGTTCCGACAAACTACCAAGGCTCACCGAAAGGAATTGAAGCAATTCCTTATCGCCCTTACGCGCCGCACCTTCTGCAATATTCGATGGAATAGAAACTGCTGCCCGTCTTATCTGACTCGTCAAACCGTAGGTTTCATCCTTTGGAAACTTTTTACTAACTCGATATATATATTCTACCAAGTCCATGCTCCTTTTCCAAACCTCCATCTCTTTGTGATTCATAATAACGCCCTTCGTTTCTAGTTCAACTTAACTATTAAACCGGGGAGTCTTATGCAACAGTTCACAAATATAAACCCTTTTATTTTATCACCGGACGACTCACTGATCACGATTTACTTCGCCACTTTGTCTACGATGCCGTACTTCACAGATTCTTCGGCATCCATCCAGTGGTCCCGGTTAAAGTCTTTCATGACTTTTTCGAAGGTTTGTCCGCAGTTTTCGGCCAGGATCCTGGCGCTAATTTCTTTGGTCTTAAGGATCTCCTGGGCTGTGATCTCGATATCACTGGCCGGTCCTCTGGCGCCACCGCTGGGCTGATGGATCATTACCCGGGCATGGGGCTGGATCAACCGCTTCCCCTTTTCTCCTGCGCTCAGCAAAATGCTGCCCATGGAAGCTGCCAATCCCGTACAGATGGTTGTCACGGGACTCTTGATGCTCTTCATGGTATCGTAGATAGAGAACCCGCTGGTTACGTACCCACCCGGACTGTTGATATAGAATTTTATTTCGTCGTGATTCAGGGAATCCAGATACATGAGTCGGTCCACTAAGTGCTTCGCGCTCTTATCGTCCACCATGCCCCATAAAAAAATCTTTCGTTCTTTGAGCAATTGCTGATCGATGGTATCCTGAACCTTGTTTACTTTTTCCATAGAATATATGCTTGTGTTAATCCTGTTGAAAATTAAAAAAGGCTCGGCATACTGCCAAGCCTTTTAGAACTTAATTTCTTTTCCTTTCTATAAAAGTGAATCGATCGCTTCGGCATAGACGTTCTTAGGAGCTACGCCCACTTGACGGCCTACCAATTCTCCTTTGTTGAACACCAAGACCGTTGGGATGTTTCGCACCCCGTACTTGGCGGCAAATTCCTGATTGGCATCTACGTCCACTTTACCAACGACAGCCTTGCCGTCGTACTCTTCACTTATTTGATCAATGATGGGACCTACCATGCGGCACGGACCACACCATGCTGCCCAAAAGTCTACCATCACCGGTTTGTCACTTTTTAAGACCGTTTCTTCAAACGTCGCGTCTGTTATTTCTAAAGCCATTGTATTGATTTTAAATTGTTACACAAAAATAGTTAAAAATATACCGAAACGGTGCACCCTTAACATTAGTTTAGCCAATAGCGCTATTCCCTTTTGTTATGCGGGCTCTCGCCCTGCGGGCGCGACCGGGCTTTCCGCGCTACACGGTAGCTCGCTCCAATCCCTGCCCGACTCGTACTGGCGGGCCTGCCCGAGATGCAATGGCGAGCCTGCCCGGATGGTTTCCAGACGGGCCTCTAATTCAATTTGTAGCGTACCTGCTCTGCTTCGAGGGCCTGTATGAGTTCCTGAGAGATGGCCACTTTGTGCTTTCTGCTGGGCATATTGAGTTTCACTTGGTCTGCGACCTCATATACGACAAAGTGCAGCTGCTTTTCACCCTTATGCATGCGGAAGAGGTCCTTTAACGTATTGATGCGATCTTCCCTAAGCTCCTCGATCGCCATTTGAATGGTGAGTTTCTTCGCCTGACTTTCCATGACATCGTGCAGCATCTGCATGTGCGTGTACTGCAAGCGAGGTTCCCCCAGCTTTCCGGTATCGCGATTCATCCAACCTTCTTTTACAAAGACACGGGCATGGATAAAGCTGTTGGGCACCAGAAAATGGCGCCATTTTAAGTATTCTTCTCCAAAGATCTTGAACTCAAAACTGTCTTCGTAATCTTCTACCGTAAAGATGGCCCAACCTTTTCCGGCCTTCGATTCCCGGTGTTGCACATCGGTTACGATGCCGCCAAAACACAACTCGCGATTCACGAACTGCTCCAAGTGGTGGAAATCGGATACCCGGCAATTGGTAAAGTTCTTCATTTCGGTCTTAAAGTCATCCAGAGGATGGCCGGAAATATAGATCCCTACCACCTCTTTTTCCAACTTCAATTTTTTCATGGTGCCCCATTCCTCGCAGGGAGGCACCTCCGGTTCCGGGATCTGTACCTCACTGGCATCCCCGAACAAACTTACCTGAGATGAGTTTTGAGTCTCCTGGTACTTGGCGGCATAGCGCAATACCTTTTCCACGAACATCACCCCGTCGCCGTCATCGTGCAGATACTGTGCCCGATGCGTATCGAAGCTGTCGAAGCCACCCGCCAAGGCGAGATTCTCAAATGCTTTCTTATTGGCAGCCCGCAGATCGATGCGTTTGGCAAGATCGAACACCGACTTGTATTTTCCGTCCTTACGCTCTTCCACTATGGTTGCTACCGCATTGCCCCCTACCCCTTTAATGGCACCCATCCCAAATCGAATGGCACCACGGTCGTTCACCGTGAACTTGTAGAAGGATTCGTTCACATCGGGACCCAATACTTCCAGTCCCATGCGGCGGCATTCTTCCATAAAGAAGGTCACCTGCTTGATGTCGCTCATGTTGTTCGACAGCACCGCAGCCATGTATTCGGCCGGGTAATGTGCTTTTAAATAAGCAGTCTGATAAGCGATCCAGGCGTAGCAGGTGGAATGTGACTTGTTGAAGGCATAACTCGCGAACGCCTCCCAGTCCTTCCATATCTTTTCCAGTTTTTCAGGATCGTGTCCTTTGGCAGCTGCCTGCTCGATGAACTGCGGTTTCATCTTGTCCAGTACCGCTTTTTGTTTCTTCCCCATCGCTTTCCGAAGCACATCTGCCTCACCTTTGGTGAAATCGGCCAGCTTTTGGGACAGCAACATCACCTGCTCCTGATAGACCGTAATTCCGTAGGTCTCCTTTAAATATTCCTCCATGGCCGGGAGATCGTAACTGATCTCCTCTTCCCCGTGTTTTCTGCGAATAAAACTGGGGATGTACTCCATGGGCCCGGGACGATACAGTGCGTTCATAGCAATGAGATCGGCAAAGACCGTAGGCTTCAGGTCTTTCATGTGTTTCTGCATCCCGGCCGATTCGTACTGAAAGATCCCTACCGTTTCTCCGCGTTGGAACAACTCGAAGGTCTTTTCATCGTCTAAAGGAAATTCGTCAGGATCCAGATCGATATTGTGTTTGTGCTTTACCAGCTTCACCGTATCCTTGATAAGGGTAAGCGTCTTTAATCCCAAGAAGTCCATCTTTAACAGACCGGCACTCTCCACGACCGAGTTGTCGAACTGCGTCACATAGAGGTCGGAATCCTTGGCGGTGGCAATGGGTACGAAATTGGTAATATCGTCCGGCGTAATGATCACCCCGCAGGCATGGATCCCGGTGTTGCGTACCGAGCCTTCCAATACTTTCGCCTGATTGATGGTCTGTGCTTCCAGATCGGACCCTTCCGAAAGGTTCAATAATTCATTCACCTTGGGCAACTCATCACTTCGGAATTTGCTGCGCAGTTCCTGATCGCTTAGTCCGAAGATCCTGTTCAGTTTGGTCATGTTGGGGATCAACTTCGCGATGCGGTCGGCATCGTTCAAGGGCAGGTCCAACACCCGTGCCGTATCCCGAATGGAGGACTTGGCCGCCATGGTCCCGTAGGTGATGATCTGTGCCACTTGATTGCTTCCGTATTTCCGGATCACATAGTCCATCACGCGGCTCCGGCCTTCATCGTCAAAATCGATATCGATATCGGGCATGCTCACACGGTCCGGATTCAGGAAACGCTCAAAAAGGAGGTCGTACTTTATAGGGCAAATATTGGTGATGCCCAAACAATAGGCCACCGCACTACCAGCCGCCGATCCACGACCCGGCCCTACCGATACATCCATCTTTCGGGCTTCGGCGATGAAATCCTGTACAATAAGAAAATATCCCGGATACCCGGTATTTGCGATCACGTCCAGTTCAAAATCCAACCGCTCGCGAATCGCTTCGGTCACTTCTCCATAGCGCTTTTTTGCCCCCTCATAGGTTAGATGTTTCAAATAGGCATTCTCTCCCCGTTTTCCGCCATCGGCATCTTCGGTATGTAAGAACTCCTTCGGAATGGCGAAATTGGGCAACAAGACGTCTCTGGCCAGAGAAAACGAATCGATCTTCCCGATAATCTCCGAAATACTGCTAATCGCTTCCGGAAGGTCTTTAAAGAGCTCCTTCATCTCCTCCTGCGACTTGAAATAATACTCCTGATTAGGCAGTCCGTAGCGATAGCCACGCCCTCTACCAATGGGCGTCGCCTGCTTTTCCCCGTCCTTTACACATAAAAGAATATCGTGTGCATTGGCATTTTCCTTCTCGATGTAATACGTATTATTACACGCGACCAAAGGCACCTCATGCTTCTTTGAAAATTCAATAAGCACCGTATTCACCCGGTCCTCATCCTCCTGATTGTGGCGCATGATCTCCAGATAGAAATCGTCCCCAAACGTGTCTTTCCACCATAGGAGTGCTTCTTCCGCCTGGTGTTCCCCTACATTCAGGATCTTGCCGGAAACCTCCCCGTACAAGCTTCCTGACAGCACGATGATATCTTCTTTGTATTTCTCAATGACTTCCTTGTCGATACGCGGCACGTAATAAAAGCCATCTGTATAAGCAATAGAGGCCATCTTGGCAAGATTGTGATAGCCGCTCTTGTTCTTCGCCAACATCACAATTTGATAGCCGTTGTCCTTATGCGATTTGTTCTTGTGATCCTCACACACAAAGAACTCACAGCCAACGATCCCTTTGAGGGATTTGTGCTTCTCCTCTTCAGAAAGACTGCTGTTATAGGTGTTCACAGCTCTCACGAAGTGAAACGCACCCATCATGTTCCCGCTATCGGTAAGTGCTACGGCGGGCATCCCAAACTTCACCGCCGCATTGACCAGGTCCTGTGTGCTTGAAGTAGACTGCAGGATGGAGAATTGCGAATGGTTGTGTAAATGAGCAAAGGGTGCATCTTCGAGTACGGCAATGTTCTCTTTGATCTCTTCGGAAGAGATCTCCACCGTCTCGGCTTGGGCTTCCAATTGCTGACGGATCTTCTTTGACGCCTTCTTTAGATTGATATGCTCTAAGCCAATAAGCTCGATCTCGGAAGGATTCGCCTCTGTGAATTTCTCGAAATAATCCGGTTGCACGTCCAATTCTTCGGCTGTATAGATCCTGCGGCGCACCAATTCCAGAAAACAACGGGTCGTCGCTTCCACATCGGCCGTGGCATTGTGGGCTTCGGCAAAGGGTTCGTTAAAAAGAAATTCGTGCAGTTCGGTAAGAGTGGGCAATTTGAATTTACCGCCGCGACCGCCCGGTATCTGACAGAGTTGTGCGGTAGTTTCGGTGCACGTATCGAGCACCGGATAGTCGGGTAGCGGATTTTCCAATCCGAGGCGTAAAAATTCGGCTCCCATGATA
Source organism: uncultured Altibacter sp. (assembly GCF_963972995.1). NCBI lineage: Bacteria > Pseudomonadati > Bacteroidota > Flavobacteriia > Flavobacteriales > Flavobacteriaceae > Altibacter > uncultured Altibacter sp. The sequence goes on along the minus strand of NZ_CAXAXI010000024.1, from coordinate 18,599 downwards.
TTGAGGTCGAAGCCTACATTTTGTCCTACAACAAAGGTAGTTTGTTTGAGCGCTTCGGTAAATTTTTGGATCACTTCAGCCAAGGGAATACCTTCCTTTTGAGCCAGTTCGGTAGAAATGCCGTGGATCTTTTCGGCATCGAACGGAATATTGAACCCATCCGGTTGCACCAAATAATCTTCGTGGACCACCACATTGCCCATAGCGTCGTGCAACTGCCATGCGATCTGGATACACCTTGGCCAGTTATCGCTGTCGGTAAGCGGTGCGTTCCAATTACGGGGTAACCCGGTGGTTTCGGTGTCGAAGATCAAGTACATGTTAGGAGTTTATGTGCGGTTGCCTGTGGAGGTAAAAATAGAAAAATCACACAAGAACAGGAAGCAAAGTTATACACAGTTTGGTACATTTATAAACAAAAAAACCGAGCTGTGGCTCGGTTTCTCCTTTTCATAGCTGTATCGCTTAGGATACTACTACTTCAAAATTCTTGGCACTTTGTAATGCCGACTTGATACTTTCACGTTGCTTCGTAAGCAAAGTTTGTGTTGTCGGCGGAAGGGTGATGTCGTTTATGACCTCATCATATTCTTCGACCGCCTTTTTTTCACCGCGCTGAACTTCATTAAGAATAGCTTCCTCATCATTTGAGGTAAAGGTAGACTTGATGTCCATCCAAGTACGGTGCATATCGGCTGCGGTACTCGTCCCTTTTTCGGGCGTTTCTCCATAGTTACGGATCTCGGACTTCAATTCATGTCCGAAGTCGTATCTATTTTGCGCCTGCGATTCGAAAAATTGTTTCAATTTAGCATTGTCAACAATTTCGGCCGCTTTTTTATAGCCTTTTTCGGCATCGTAATTCTTCTCCAGTAATTCATTCAACTTGTTCGACATTTTCTCTGTATACTTCATCATCAATAGTTTTAAAAATTATGCGAAGAAAATTTTACTCTTTTATCAAAACTGGATCTTCGCTCTTCCCTGTTTCGATATACCTCAATATACCGTAAATAAAGGGATTGCGCAAATAATTAACCCAAGCTTAAGAGGTTTTAACAGAGTTTAACCTTCGCTTGGGTTGTTCAAAAAAATAATGGTATTGCTATCTTAATAAGAGACGTTGAATTGTCCTACGGTCACACTAGCCGAAGCCGTCTCAAACGAGAAAGTTCCTTTGATCTTTTTGGCAGCAGTATCGTGTTCGATGACAATAATATTACCTGACACAGCCGTTTCCTGATCGCCTCCTGCAGCATAACTGGCACCAAAACCGGGCGTTCCCGGAAGCGGATAGCTGCCTGCAGTGACATCAAAGGGCATTCGAAGTGTAAGCGTTGTTGATGTAGACGAACCTGTAATGATAATATTATTGCCCGTATTGGCAGCAGCCACATTAAACGGACTAAAAGGCACATCGTTGATCCTTGCTACAAAAGTACCCGCATTGGTGGCGGGGTCGTCGGTTGCAGCCACAGGAAAACGCACTTCGAAGAAGATCCCTTTGTCTACATTGACCGTATCGATGCCCGGAAGGATCGCCTCAAAATTGAAAGATCCCGATAAGGTTCCACATGACAAACAGCGGTCGGACAGGACAATCTCTCCGGAGCCGCCTACTTCTGAAGTATAAATATTTCCGTTTCTATCCTCGAACGTGGCGTAGTTTGGTGTGCCTTCCCCTACAGGATATACGCCCAATTCTGCTTTTCGGATATGCAGGGTAAGGGTTTCAAATTCGGTGATACCTATAATATCAAACGATTCATCCTCTTGACTGGGAATGGCTCTGGCGTCGTTCGCTCTAAAGAAGATCTCATCAATTTCTCCCTGTAAGGCAGGTGAATTGGTCTCTGTGCTTTCACAACTCAATAATGCGAATGCCGCTAAAAAAAGTACAAAAAAATGTTTCATAGTGATTTGGGTCATTATGCGTTCGTCACAAATGTAAAATAAAAAGTTTAATCTATTGACTTTCAGAAAAAAATTATACTATCTTTGCCGTCCTTAATTATAACCGGGGTCGGGTACCCCAAAAATTAATTTTTATGCCTGTAAAAATAAGATTGCAAAGACACGGTAAAAAAGGAAAACCTTTTTACTGGATCGTAGCGGCAGACGCCCGCTCAAAAAGAGATGGTAAATTCCTTGACAAGTTAGGTATTTACAATCCAACTGTAAATCCTGCACAGATCGAGATCAATGTAGACAGTGCAGTACAATGGCTTCAAAACGGAGCACAACCAACCGATACCGCTCGTGCGATCCTTTCGTATAAGGGAGTGTTGCTAAAGCATCACTTGGCCGGAGGTGTTCGTAAAGGAGCGTTGACCGAAGAACAAGCCGAAGAAAAATTCAATGCTTGGTTAGAGGAGAAAGCAAAAGCGGTTGATACCAAGCGCTCTAAGCTTTCAGATGCTAAAGAAAAGGCAAAGGCTGAAGCGATCGCTGCTGAAAAAGCGGTGAATGAAAAACGTGCTGCCGAAGCTGCTGCTGCCGAAGCACCTGCGGAAGAGGAAGTAGCTGCAGAAGAAGCTACTGCCGAAACCACCGAAGAAGTGGCTGCCGAAGCAACTGAAGCGCCTGCTGAAGAAGCAGTAGCCGAAGAAACGCCTGCCGCAGAAGACAAGAAAGAAGAAGAGTAATTTTCTAACGATGCAAAAGGAGAAATGCTTCTACTTAGGCAAGATCGTTAAAAAATACAGCTTTAAGGGTGAGTTGCTTATCAAGTTAGATACCGACGACCCCGAAGAATTTGTTGAAATGGAATCAGTTTTTGTGGAAGTACACAAAAATCTGATTCCATTTTTTATTGAAGAAAGTTCCTTACACAAATCGGAGTTGCTTCGAATAAAGTTTGAAGACGTAGACAGCGAGGCCGATGCCGATGCCCTCTTGGGTGCAGCCCTGTATCTTCCGCTCACAGCCCTTCCCAAATTAACGGGCAACCAGTTCTACTATCATGAAGTTATTGGATTTACGATCTCCGACCAGCGTTTTGGTGTGATCGGGACTTTGGTTTCCATCAACGACAGCACGGCACAGGCCTTGTTTGAGATCGACCACAACGGCAAGGAAGTACTCATCCCCATCAACGATTCCTTTATTAAAAAAGTAGATCGTACTGCCAAATCCATTCTGTTAGACGTGCCGGAAGGCCTTATTGAACTTTACCTCTAGCATGTCCAAGCCTTTTGTCTTCAAACAATTTACTGTCCAACACGACCGCTGTGCCATGAAGATAGGTACCGATGGCGTATTGTTAGGTGCGTGGGCACCGGTATCACCCCACACCTCCTCCATCCTCGACATAGGTGCAGGAACGGGGATCATTGCCCTGCAATTGGCACAACGAAGTCATGCCCCGCTTATCGATGCCATAGAAATAGACGAAGCCGCCTACGAGCAATGTGTGGAGAATTTTGAAGATTCCCCCTGGGGCGACCGATTGTTCTGTTATCATGCCGGACTGGACGAATTTGTAGCAGAAATTGACGACCGTTACGATCTCATCGTTTCCAATCCGCCGTTCTATACCGAAGACTACCCCTGCGAGCATCCCGAAAGGGAAAAGGCGCGTTTTGAAGCTTCTTTACCTTTTGGCGATCTGTTAGAGGGTGTCTCCCGTTTACTTACTGAAACAGGGGTGTTTGCGACCATTCTTCCGAAAAAGGAAGAAGTAGAATTTATAAGAATGGCTTCGGAAGTGAACTTATTTCCAAAAAGAATTTGTAGGGTTCGCGGAACAGCCGCTTCCGAAGAAAAAAGAGGTCTTTTGGAGTTTTCCTTTAAAGAAACCACCCCTGAAATCTCTTCACTTACCATTGAAACGGAACGCCATAACTATACCGAGGCCTATAAAAATCTTGTTAAGGATTTTTATTTAAAGATGTGATTGCCTGCTTTTGTTCCATTGCATTGCAATATAAAAAGGGATTCCTGTCATCAATAAAAGAAATCCAAAAAATACAGTTTCCCCACCAGATCCATAGATGGCCCAAAGGGAAAATGCAATTCCCATCCCTCCCAAGACCAATGTTTTAATCCAACTGTTTACATGTAATTTCTTTTCAATTATCACCAAAATATAAGCCGCCGAAACAAAAAGATAGGGCACTAAATTTGAAAACACGGTAATCTCCACAACAATCCGAAATTGATCCACGAGCCCCTCGGTAAAATTCATCAACATAACCACAGAAGATAACAGACTCCCTATAATCAGTCCAAAAATAGGAGCTTGTTTTTTGTTTTCCCTTTTAAAAACATGTGGAAACAAATTGTCTTTTGCTGTTGCCATAGGCACTTGTCCCATAATGAGGATCCAACCGTTTAATACTCCCAATCCAGATATAACCAATCCAACTGCAACAAAATACCCCCCATATTCACCGCTAATCAGTTTTGCGGCTTCAGCAAACGGTGCCGGAGAATTTTGTAGGATATCGAGAGGCAATATTCCAAATAATATTACCGTGCTCAATATATAGATACACGTGGTAAAAATAGTCCCCAACATAGTTGCCTTTGGGACGGTGGTTTCGGGATTCTTTACATTTTCTGCGGGAATGGTGGCGCTTTCAATTCCAAGAAATGCATATAATGTTAACGTGGCCACCAATGCCAATGTTGAAAAATCACCTTCGCCTGTTAAGTTAAAAGCGGGGAAATTGTCAATATCAAAAAAGAACAAACCTACAAGGATCACGAAAAGTAAGGGAACTATTTTTAATACGGTAGCAACAACTTGTATCCTCCCGGAGGTTTTTACTCCTCTTGTATTGATCCAAGTAAATAGCCAAATAATTGAGAGCCCACAACTCACCGAAAGAATGGGATTATTTCCCAAAACAGGGAAAAAGAAACTCAATGCGCCCACAATTGCTATGGCAAGTGCGCCATTGCCCACCCAGCAAGAAATCCAATAACCCCATGCTACCAAAAATCCAATAAAGTCACCAAAACCAGCGCGGGCATAGGTATAAGGCCCTCCACTTTTATTGACGATTATTTTACTGAAATTACTGAAAATTTTAGCCAAAATTATAGCTCCCGTGGCTGTAAATAACCATCCCAATAAGCTAATACTGCCGTAAGACGCCAATGCGGCTGGTAACACGAATATGCCTACACCTATCATATTTCCTACTACCAAGGAAGTAGTGGTTATTAGTCCAATTTTTTGTGGTTCTTTGCCCATATTTAGTATGATTTAAATAATTAAGTATTAATTACTTACTTTAGGGGAAGTTAAATATACATTTATTAAGTGCATGAGGAACAAATTCTTTATAGACCCAGATATTACAAAAGCCGAAACCCTGCCTGGATGTTTTTATAGGGATCAAGAAGTGTTTGATGCCATAAAGGAGCACGTTTTTTTAAAATCTTGGCAATGGATAGGAGATGAAAACCTAGTCCCCTTATCTCAATCTGTTTATCCTTTTGTATTGTTGGATGGTTTTTTGACCGAACCGTTACTGCTCACACGAAACGAAAAAGACGAAATACAGTGTATGACAAACGTTTGTACACACCGTGGGAATTTAGTTGTCCTAGGCAGTGGGAAATCAAAAAATCTTATTTGTTCTTATCATGGAAGAAGATTCAATCTCGATGGCACCTTTGTAAGCATGCCAGAATTTGAAGCAGCAAAAGATTTTCCCAGATCTTGCGATAATTTACATCAATTTCGAATTGAAAAATGGGGGCCTTTGTTATTTGTTGGGTTGGATTCACAAATAAATTTCAAAAAAGTGATTAACACAATGAAGGAACGAGTTGGTTTTCTTCCTTTAAATGAATTTAAATTGAATAAGCCTCTGTCAAAAGATTTTCTGGTTCAGGCCAATTGGGCACTCTATTGTGACAACTATTTGGAGGGGTTTCATATTCCATTCGTACACGAAGGATTGAATGAAACTTTGGACTACGGAAGTTATAAAACCGAAGTGTACGACTTTTGCAACGTCCAAATTGGTTATACCAATGATGCAACCGAGGTATTCGATCTTCCCAAAGACCATATAGATTACGGAAAAAATGTGGCTGCCTATTATTATTGGGTCTTCCCTAATATGATGTTCAATTTCTATCCGTGGGGGTTGTCCATAAACATTGTTAAACCTTTGGATCTTCATAGAACTAAAGTTTCATTTATCTCTTATGTGTACGATCCTTCAAAATTGGAAAAAGGTGCAGGCAGTTCACTCGAAAAGGTAGAACGGGAAGATGAGTATGTAGTTGAAAATGTTCAGAAAGGTGTAAATTCCAGTTTTTATAAGGCCGGAAGGTTCTCCCCTACACGCGAAAAAGGGGTGCATCATTTTCACAGGTTGTTGGCTGAATTTCTGAACAAGTAATTTCAAAGTTTTTCTTTTAAATAAATGGGTTATTCGCCTGCAATCCCCTAAATTTGACGACCAAAATAGTTGAACATGAAACCCGATTTATTCGAAGCTCCCGATTATTACAATTTGGACGATTTACTTACCGAAGAACATAAATTAATACGGGATGCCGCCCGCGCATGGGTAAAGCGTGATGTATCTCCAATTATTGAAGAAGCCGCACAGAATGCCGAATTCCCAAAATCCATTATTCCAGGTCTCGCCGAAATAGGTGCGTTTGGACCCTATATTCCGGAAGAATACGGCGGTGCAGGACTCGACCAGATTTCCTATGGATTGATCATGCAGGAAATAGAGCGCGGAGACAGTGGCGTACGGTCCACAGCCTCGGTGCAATCGTCGTTGGTAATGTATCCTATTTGGAAATACGGAAACGAAGCACAGCGTAAAAAATACTTGCCAAAACTCGCTACCGGTGAATGGATGGGATCTTTTGGATTGACCGAACCGGACCATGGGTCTAATCCGGGCGGAATGGTGACCAACTTTAAAGATGCCGGCGATCACTATGTACTCAATGGCGCCAAGCTTTGGATCTCCAATTCTCCGTTTTGTGATGTAGCTGTGGTTTGGGCAAAGAATGAAGAAGGTCGTATACACGGCTTGATCGTGGAGCGTGGCATGGAAGGATTCAGTACCCCGGAAACCCACAACAAATGGTCACTGCGAGCGAGTGCCACCGGAGAATTGATCTTTCAGGATGTAAAAGTGCCTAAAGAGAATTTGTTACCCAACAAATCAGGTTTGGGAGCCCCGCTGGGGTGCTTGGATTCGGCTCGCTACGGTATTGCCTGGGGAGCGATAGGGGCTGCGATGGACTGTTATGATACAGCGCTTCGCTATGCCAAGGAACGTATACAATTCGGGAAACCTATTGGGGCGTTTCAGCTTCAGCAGAAAAAATTAGCCGAAATGATCACAGAGATCACCAAGGCACAATTATTAGCCCTGCGATTAGGACAGTTGAAAAACGAAGATCGAGCTAGCTCTGCACAGATATCGATGGCCAAACGAAACAACGTGGAGATGGCGATAAACATAGCGCGGGAAGCACGTCAAATTTTAGGCGGAATGGGGATCACGGGCGAATATTCGATCATGCGACACATGATGAATTTGGAGAGTGTGATCACCTACGAAGGAACCCATGATATCCACTTGTTGATCACCGGTTTTGATATTACCGGGTTGAATGCATTTAAGTAAAAAGTATGAAATCACTTTTTGTATCCCTTTTCTTAATTTCGTTATCCACACTAATTGCTCAACAAAAAGCATATGAGAATGTTAGTCTGGACGCGTTAATGGTAGAGACGCAGTTTAGCAGTGAAGATCCGGATGCCATGGATATGATTTGGTGGATACCTTTTGATTTTTGGGCAGCTTCCTTTTCTCAAGACCCCAGCGTTTCTGCTGCAGATATTGAAGTCATAGAAGAGTTGTTTGAAGGCTACGAGCTATTTGCGGTAATCAAAGGAAAGATTGGTTATTTTGGAGGAGTTACCTATGAACCTCTGCCTGAAATAATCGAGCAATTTAAAGTGTTTTACAAAGATCAGCCTTTATTAATAAAAGACCCAAAGGAGATTGAACCAGATCTTATGAATTTCGTTGCGATGATCCAACCTATGATGGCAAATATGTTTGGAGATATGGGAAAGAACATGCATTTTATTTTTATGAGAAATAATAATGTGACACCAGTACTTCCTATCGATCCTCTTTCTAAAGATACGCTTCGTATTGAGTTAGGCTCTTTTCATAGAGAAGTTGATCTGCCCTTATCTAGTTTACTCAAAGAAAAAATGTGTCCGGTTGATAAACAGCGGCTTTCAGGAAAGTGGTCCTACTGCCCATTTCATGGGCGTGAGCTTGCTGGTCAAAAATAACTAGACCCATTTGACATTCTATTTGTCATTTTAATGACTTACTGGTTAAAGTTCATTTCAAATTGTATCTTTAAAGAAACCATTTGTATGTCTTCCCAAAAAAGATTCAGTCGTGCTTATACACATGCCCGCCGTATCTCTTTTTCAGATACTTCCAAGTTTATCATCTTTAGTGATTGTCACAGAGGCGACAATAGTTTTGCCGATGATTTCGCCAACAACCGGAACATCTATTTTCACGCGTTAAAGCACTATTACAAGGAAGGATTCACCTATTGTGAACTGGGGGACGGAGACGAGCTTTGGGAGAACATAGAATTCAAATCCATTTTTGAGGCACATCAGAATGTGTTCGACCTGCTTCGCCTTTTTTACAATGAAGAACGACTGTACCGTGTGGTGGGCAACCACGATATGGTCTATTTGAATGATCGGTATGTCGAGAAGCATCTTTACAGCTATTTCGACAAAGTAAGCGGAAAAGATGAACCTTTGTTTCCCGGAATTTCCTTTTCGGAAGGGTTATTGCTGAAGCATGAAACATCCGGACAGGAAGTGTTTATGGTCCATGGCCATCAGGCCGATTGGATGAACTATCATGGCTGGAAATTCAACCGATTCATGGTACGCGCCTTATGGCGGCAGTTGCAGATCTTTGGGATTGGCGATCCTACCAGCCCTGCTAAGAATTATAAAGAACTCATAAAGGTAGAGCGACGCACCAAGAAGTGGATCATAGCTAATGAAAATCTATTTACCATCACGGGACATACCCATCGCCCGCGTTTTCCGGAGCCCGGAGAGATCGCTTATTTTAACGATGGAAGTTGTGTGCATCCGCGAAGTATTACCGGATTGGAAATTGAGAATGGAGCCATTTCTCTTATAAAATGGACCATCTCCACTACAGAAGACGGAACGCTAAAGGTGATTCGAATCTTATTGGAAGGGCCGCAACAGTTGATCGATTATAAAACAGAATAGCCTACCTTGTTACGCTTCCGGTGCCAATTGCACCTTTAGACCTTCCAATTCAGGTTTCATGTGGATCTGGCATCCCAGTCTGCTGTTCTCTTGGACGTTGAAAGCTTCGGAAAGCATCAAGTCTTCATCGTAGCTCATTTCGGGAAGTTCGTGATCTGTCAAGACGTAGCATTGGCAAGAAGCGCACATCGCCATACCACCGCAAATACCAATAGTTCCTTCAGGAGCCAATTCATACGACCGAACAACCTCCATTAAATTCATATTCATGTCGGTTGGAGCTTCCACTTCATGCGCAATCCCTTCTCGGTCGATGATGGTTATCTTAATATCTTGGTCCATTAATTAATCGACTTTATGACCGCCTTTGGTGCTTCTTTCTTGCTACCGTCAAAACCTTCTACACCACCTACAGTGGTATATTTCATTACGTAGCGTTTTTCAGGGAAGATACGTTGGAATGCGCTTTGGCACATCAAGGTCGCCTCATGAAAACCACAAAGGATAAGCTTCAATTTTCCGGGGTAGGTATTTACATCTCCAATGGCATAGATCCCCGGAATGTTGGTTTGGTAATCCAGAGTGTTGTCTACTTTAATAGCATTCTTCTCTATTTCCAATCCCCAATCGGCAATAGGCCCTAGTTTAGGAGCGAGTCCGAATAAGGGAATAAAATGATCGCAGGCACGGTTAAAGACATCGGCCCCTTGTTTTATGGAAACACCTTCTACCTTTCCATTTCCAACGATATCAATGACCTCAGCCGGCGTAAGCAGTTCGATACGCCCTAAATTCTTCAACTCTTGAACTTTTTCTACGCTATCCAATGCACCCCGAAATTCATTTCGCCGATGGATCAAGGTTACATGAGATGCAATATCGGTTAAAAAGATACTCCAATCCAGCGCAGAGTCCCCCCCTCCGGCAATGACCACGTCCTTATTGCGGTACATTTCCGGATCACGAATAATGTATTCTACACCCTTATCTTCGTAATCTGCAATATTTGTGATGGGTGGCTTTCGTGGTTCAAAACTTCCTAATCCTCCCGCGATCGCCACTATAGGAGCGTGATGTTTCGTTCCTTTGTTGGTAGTGACAATAAAACTACCATCATCTAGTTTTTCGATGGTTTCGGCGCGCTCTCCCAGTGTAAATCCGGGTTGGAACGGTTCAATCTGCTTCATCAAATTAGCGACAAGATCCCCAGCGAGTATTTCGGGAAAGGCCGGGATGTCGTAGATAGGCTTTTTCGGATATATCTCGGTACACTGTCCGCCGGGTTGCGGCAGGGCGTCGATCAAATGGCAACGCAGCTTCAGTAAGCCAGCTTCAAAAACAGTAAAAAGACCCGTAGGTCCTGCTCCAATAATAAGTATGTCGGTTTTAATCATGTAACTAAATAGGTCATTTTAGCAAAGGTAAAAAGCGGTTGTGAGGTGTATACTGATACATATCAGTTCACTTCCACATTCACCACGCTTTCAATTTGAGGCGCGTGTTTCTTAATGGTCATCTCCACGCCGCTCTTCAGCGTCATCTGGTTGACCGAACACCCCACACAAGCGCCTTGCAACTGGACATGAACCACTTTGCCGTTTTCAATAGACAAGAGTGAGATGTCACCTCCGTCACTTTGTAAGAAGGGGCGAATCTCATCCAGTGCTGCCTGCACCTTTCCTGTTAATTCTTCTTGTGTCATAATTATTTCTTTACGGCACTACAGCCTGCCATGGTGGTAATTTTGATCGCTTCGGTGGGTGGCAATGATTCATTTCGGCGCACTGTTTCTTCCACTACGTTTCTCGTAATGCGCTCGAAAGCTTCTTCCAAAGGAGTTGCGGTCTGCAGTGCTGCCGGATGTCCTGCATCCCCTGCTTCCCGTATGCTTTGCACCAAAGGAATATCGCCTAAGAATGGCACATCGAGATCTTCTGCAAGGTTCTTTGCGCCCTCCTTTCCGAAGATATAATATTTGTTCTCCGGTAACTCTTCCGGTGTGAAATAGGCCATATTCTCGATAATCCCTAAAACGGGAACATCGATATTCTCCTGTTGGAACATCGCCACTCCTTTACGGGCATCGGCTAGGGCTACATTTTGCGGTGTACTTACCACCACAGCACCCGTAATGGGAAGCGACTGCATGATGCTCAAGTGAATGTCACCCGTTCCCGGAGGAAGGTCAATCAACATAAAATCCAATTCTCCCCAAGCCGCATCAAAGATCAATTGGTTCAACGCCTTGGCAGCCATGGGTCCGCGCCATATTACCGCCTGATTAGGCTGTGTAAAGAAACCGATAGAGAGCACCTTGACACCGTAATTTTCGATAGGTTTCATTTTACTCTTTCCATCGACATTCACAGACAACGGTTTCTCCATGGCAACATCGAACATAATAGGAATGGATGGCCCGTAGATATCGGCATCCAAGATCCCAACCTTAAACCCCATTTTTGACAGCGTCACGGCCAAATTTGCCGTTACGGTAGATTTACCTACCCCTCCTTTTCCTGAAGCTACAGCGATGATATTTTGAATCCCGGGAATGGGTTTTCCCTTAATTAGATTCGGGTTCTTAGGTTTTGCAGGAGCCTCCACCTTGATGTTCACTTGCACCTTCGCATTTTCATCTACCTTTTCTTGGATCGCTTTGACCACATCGGCCTCTGCTCGTTTTTTAATATGAAGTGCCGGTGTGGATAGTATTAGATCCACGATCACCTCGTCGGCAAAGGTTACAACATTCTGTATCACACCGCTTTCAACCATATTCTTTCCGTCTCCGGCTACTGAAATGGTTTCCAAAGCTTTCATTATTTCTTGTTTCTTCAGCATAGCTATTCAATATTCTTTCGTCAAGACCTCCTTACCGACCTTCACTTTTATTCAACGAAATCTTCCGAAAGCCCTTTGTATTTCAAAAAAATACTCATTTCGTAAGACTCCTATTTCTATTGGGCTTCGTTCAACCATCCTTTTGAATGCACTTTGTTTTTCAAAAGAGGGTCTCACTAATTTAGATTCATTCTAAGTGCAAATATAGCAGGAAAACTTCAGATTATGAAAGCGATGGATTGAAATGATTTATACCATTATAGCTGAAGGAATGGATATATAACTGTTTGTAAATTTTTGAGAAATTAGGTCCTAATTACAACTCTGCTCCCGGGTCCCAAAACAACTGTTCGAAGTTCTGAATCTTGTTCTCAATCACTGTAATACCTTCACTTTCCAACAATTGTTGCATCAGGTTGGTTCCTTTAAAATGATGTTTTCCGGTAAGAAGTCCTTTCCGGTTCACCACACGGTGGGCAGGAACATCCTCTTTTCCTCCGCTGGCGTTCATCGCCCAACCTACCATGCGAGCACTTCCCGCAGCACCAAGGTATTTTGCAATGGCCCCATAGGAGGTGACTCGCCCAAAGGGAATTTGACGTACTACATGGTATACCTGTTCAAAGAATCCTTCCTGCTTCATTAGAAGTCGTTAAAGATCTTGATGGCTGTGATCACCGAGATAACGGCGGTAATAAAACCGATAATGTAATTCATATTGACGGAAAGACGCCCTTGGTCTTCTTTTCTTCGGAAGAACTGAACGTAGATCAGCAGCATGACAAAGGTTCCAATACCCGACGCAATGACGGCGACCCACAGTTCCAGGGTTGTAAATTCGAACCAACCGAAGCCTGCAAAGGTAATACTGATGTATACCCAATACGGTAGTGGCAGTAAGTTAAGGGCCCCTAAGAACATTCCAGAAAAAAAACGATTGGTCTTGGATTTGTTCATGTCTTCCGGGATCTCCCGTCGCGTGTCTTTGGCAATAAAAAAGAAAAAGATGGTAATACAAATAAAAATACCCAATGCCACTTTTTGCAGCATATCCACAATTTCAGGGTTCATATCCAGATAGCGTGCAAACAACAAGGCAATGTAGGTCTGTATCATGACCGTAATGCATACGCCAACAGAGAACAGAAGTCCTTTCTTGCGCCCTTCGTTCATACTGATCTTTGCTGCCGACATGTTTAGCAATCCGGGTGGGATCACTCCAACAAAAGATGCCAAAAAACCAATAATGAAGTTTAAAATAAGCGCCATTCAAGCAAGGTTGGTGGTGTGAATATAAACAAATTTATGTGGAACGGAATCTGAACCGTACGTAGGTGATCTTTTTATCTACTTCCAGATATTGACTTTCATAAAAGGTTTGGATCCGGGTCACCTCTTCCGGGGTATGGTCATTACCGTACACATCGTGATGTGCATAGAGAATTTCCTCTTCCAGTCCTTGCAGCAAGCCCAAGGTATACCCGTGCATGAATTCGCTATCGGTCTTTAAATGAACAATCCCTTGCGGTTTAAGGATGGTCTTGTATTTTTCTAAGAACTCTCGATTGGTAAGTCGGTGCTTGGTACGTTTATATTTGATCTGCGGATCGGGAAAGGTGATCCAGATTTCATCTACTTCATTTTGATCGAACACATGCGTTATTAATTCGATCTGCATACGCAAGAATCCTACATTGTTCAAGTTGTTCTCAAGAGCGGTCTTTGCGCCACGCCAAAAGCGAGCCCCTTTAATATCGATCCCAATAAAATTCTTCTCCGGATATTGTTGCGCCAAATTCACCGTATATTCTCCTTTGCCACAACCCAGCTCCAAGACTATGGGATGATCGTTCTTAAAGAAGTTCGTGCGCCAATTCCCTTTTAACTGATGTGTATCCTGAAAGATCTCCTCACGGGTTGGTTGCACCACATTTGCAAAGGTCTCATTCTCCTTGAACCGTTTTAATTTATTCTTGCTGCCCACAATGGTAACTATTGCTTATTCTTACTATATGAATTGGTAAAATTAAGGAAATATTGTACGGCGGCTATAATACGTACCTTTGTTTTTATGTCGAATACGAAAACCATTCTGGTAGCACCCCTTCACTGGGGATTGGGTCATGCAACGCGCTGTATTCCTATTATTCGTGCGTTATTAGAGCAAGGGTACCGCGTGATGATCGCTTCAGACGGAGCGGCATTGCTATTACTTCAGAAAGAATTTCCACAGTTACCCTCCTTAGAATTACCTTCCTACGACATTACCTATCCAAAAAAAGGAGCTCATTTTAAGTGGTCCATACTTTCGAAGCTTCCCCACCTTCAAAAAACCATTTCCGAAGAAAAAAAGGTGATAGGAGCCCTGGTGGCTGAAGGAAGGATCGACGGGCTTATTAGTGATAACAGACTGGGTGTTCGCAATAAAAACATTCCTTCGGTCTTTATCACCCATCAGTTGAATGTGTTAAGTGGAGATACCACCTATTTTAGCAGCAAACTTCATCAAAAAACCATTAAAAAGTTTACAGCCTGCTGGGTTCCAGACGTAGCGGAAACGCCCAATCTAAGCGGTAAACTGGGACACCTCAAAAACCTAAAGTTTCCGGTGACCTATATAGGGCCTTTAAGCCGTATGCAAAAAAAAGATGTCCCTATTGTTTATGATATTCTTGCCCTTCTATCGGGACCCGAACCCCAGCGGTCGTTGTTGGAAGAACTCTTACTGAGCGAATTTCAGGGTAGCGGGAAGCGAGTGTTGCTGATTCAAGGGAAGGTTGAGGCCAGACAAAAAAGAAAGACGATAGGGAATCTGGAGATCGTAAACTATATGAATGCTTCAGAATTGGAGACAGCGATCAACAAAAGTGAGGTCGTAGTTTCCCGTAGTGGTTATACGACGATCATGGACCTTGCAGCCCTTCAGAAAAAGGCCTTCTTCATCCCAACGCCGGGACAGTACGAACAAGAATATTTAGCAAAACGCCTAAAGGAGCAAGGGCTCGTGCCTTCATGCAAACAGAAACGCTTTACAGTAGAAAAATTATTGAAGATCCCATTCTACAAGGGACTTCAGGAATTTAATCCCACGGCTAACTTCAAAGAACTATTTCGACTTTTCGAGCGTGAATGAGAATTCGGAGCCCACGCCAAACTGACTTTCGACATAGATTTTTTCGCCGTGTGCTTCTACAATATGTTTTACGATCGACAAGCCCAATCCGCTCCCTCCTTCCTTTCGGGAGCCGCTCTTGTCCACGCGGTAGAACCGTTCGAACAATCTAGGAATATGTACTTTTTCAATACCCTCACCATTGTCTGTTACTCGGACGATCACTTTGTTTCGAATAAGGCCTTCGATACTTACCTCGGTGGTACCATCCTTTTTCCCGTATTTTATAGAGTTTACAATAAGGTTGGAGAGGACCTGCTGGATACGTTCGCGGTCTGCATTGACAAAGATGGGTTCTTTGTATTCGATATCGAATACCAAGGAAATATTCTTCTTAGCGGCCTTCATTTCTAACAGATCAAATACATTTTGGATCAATTCGATAATATTGAAGTCTTCCTTGTTCAAGTTAAGGTCTCCCACTTCCAATTTGGTAATCATGTCCAGGTCCTTGATAATATAGATAAGACGTTCAACGCCTTTGTTGGCTCGCTGCAAATATTTCTTTCGAACCGATTTGTCTTTCATAGCACCATCGAGTAGCGTAAGAATATACCCTTGCACGGTAAAGAGCGGGGTTTTAAGTTCGTGTGAGATATTTCCAATGAACTCCTTACGATAGTTCTCCCGAACTTTAAGACTTTCGATCTCTAGTTTCTTATCGTGCGCAAAACGCTCTACTTCCCGGGTAAGCGTTTCCATATCGGTCGTGATTTGTTGCGGACTCAATGTAGTGGCGTCCAAAAGCGTTACGTCGTCGTAAATCTTCTTAATGCGTTTGTAAATAAACCGTTCTACCCTATACTGAATGGTAAAAAAGGAAAAAACATAGCACACCACTGCAAATCCCACAAGAAACCAATAATTAATACCTTGATAGAAATAAAAAAAAACACCCATGGCGAGTGTTAAAAATAAGGTGATAGCTGCCGAAGTATTGGCAGCGAATTTATATGTTTTTTTAAAGACCCCGGCCATTAATTTACAAACTTATAGCCCACTCCTTTTACCGTCTTAAAACGGTCATCACCAATCTTCTCACGCAGCTTCCGTATATGAACATCGATCGTTCTTCCTCCAACGACAACTTCATTCCCCCATACGCTGTCAAGGATATCTTCCCGCTTAAAGACCTTTCCCGGTTTTGAGGCTAATAAAGCAAGAAGTTCAAATTCCTTTCGAGGCAATACGATCTCTTCTTTGCCTTTGATGATCTTATATTCTTCCCTATTGATAACGAGATCGCCTAACTTCATCTTAGCCTCTTCTTCTTCGGGTTCTTTGAACCTACGCAACAGTGCTTTCACCTTGCTAATGAGCACTTTGGGTTTTACCGGTTTTGTTATATAATCATCGGCACCGGCGTCAAAACCGGCTACTTGAGAGTAATCTTCTCCGCGTGCCGTTAAAAAAGTAATGACCGTTTCAGAAAGGTCCGGGATGTTTCGTAATTTTTCACAGGCTTCAATCCCGTCCATTTCAGGCATCATGACATCCAAGATGATCAAATGGGGTTTGTGTTTTTTCGCCTGAGATATAGCCTTCACCCCATTTTCGGCAGTGATCACTTGATATCCCTCTGCTGTTAAGTTGTACCCAACGATCTCCAAGATATCCGGTTCGTCGTCGACCAATAGAATTTTTGTGTCTTTCCGTTTCATTTATAGGTTACTTTTTTGAAAAGTTAAAGATACTATTTAATACTTTTTACAATTCTGGTATCATCATTGTTAACGATTACATAACATACTAAAGATACTCATTTTCTAAAAGGAAGTAACCACAGTGTTACCGAATCGTTAAACTCGCCAAAACACAGGAATTTTAACAAAAAGAAAGGAATACAATTATGTATCTTTGCACGAAATTAAAAAACAATTTAATGATGAAAAAAATTACATTTATAGCAGCACTTTTTGCAAGCGTTGCTTCTTTTGCACAAATAGCAGGCACAAGTTTTGAAGAGCCGGCCATCTTCACTGTACAATATGTGGATACCGGAGATGCCAATGTCGCGCATGATTTAGTAAATAACCCGGACGAGCCTTTGGTAGACTATGCCTCAACAGGTGGCGAACTTGGTTTTAACGCACGATACGTGCCTTACGACACTCCCAGCGAAGGTCTTACCGATGGAGATTTTGTGGGTGTAACCGATTTTACTCCTTCAGCTACTGTAGATTATACTGATGGGACACAAGGATATCAAATAAGTGATGCCGACGGCAACTTTATTCTTGAATTCGACACGGTAGATCTTACAGGAACCACCACTCCGGGTCTTTCTTTAGATTTTGCTTTAGCGATCAATGGCGATGGGACCAATGGTAATTATGAGGGTGATGGAACCGTGAACGAATCCGGTTCAGACAGACTTCGTATCTACGTGAAGGATCTTACCAATGGTACTGAAATCGATATTCTTGATTCTACCGGAAGTGATCTTGACGATTTTGTACCTACCGACAGCGGTACAGGAAATTACATCGTGGCATGGCAGACAGGAACGGCTGCTTTGTTGCCAAACACTACTGTACAATTGGTGATCGAAGCCCGTATGAATGCCGGAGGAGAAGCTTTCTTTTTCGATAACATTCAAATAAGCGGAACTCTTGGAAACAATACTGCACAGGACAGTCAGTTCGCCATGTACCCAAACCCGGCGACTACCTATGTGAATATAACTTCAAAAGTTGCCGGCGCCAAGCAGGTTTCAATTTACGATGTATTAGGAAAGCAAGTAGTAAATACTACCCTAATCAACGATCGTTTAGATATCGGTGCTTTGGACAGCGGTGTTTATATTGTGAAGATCAAGCAAGGAAACGCAACCACTACTAAGAAATTGGTGGTTCGATAATGTAGAACCACTCCATAATTTAAAAAGCTTCTGTGTTCGCAGAAGCTTTTTTTATTCCCTATTTTTGAATGAAATTATTCAGGAATCTGTAGTATGCTCGAACAAGACATTTTTGCTATTTCTTCTTCGGAAGAATTCACAGAAACGGCACTGCAGGTCTTTCAGTTTCAGTATCACAACAACCGCGTTTACCGCGAATTCTGTAGACATATGAAGGTCCGTCCTGAAGCGGTTAGATCGGTAACGGACATCCCTTTTTTACCTATCCAATTCTTTAAAACACACCGAATCATTTCCGAAGGATATTCGCCCCACGTCACTTTTACCAGTAGCGGGACGACCGGTGCTACGGTAAGCTCTCATTATGTCGCCGACACTCAACTGTATGAGACATCTTTCACAAAAGCTTTTCACGACACGTACGGTGAGATATCTCAGTATGC
>NZ_CAXAXI010000023.1:0-46774 GCF_963972995.1 uncultured Altibacter sp. | reverse complement strand
ATTTGCTCCTTGTCCATACTTTCATCGATCATCCCGGAGATCTTTACGTATCCTCCCAGTGGCAACCAGCCTATGCCATAGACCGTTTCCCCAATTTTCTTCTTGACCAGAGCGAATTTTACATCAAAAAAGAGAAAGAATTTCTCGACCCGAGTCTTAAATATCTTTGCAGGAATAAAATGCCCCAGTTCGTGTAGAATAATTAATATAGATAAGCTAAGTAACAGCTGAAGGGCTTTCACCACAAATGGACTCATAGTCGTAAAAATTAAGGCACAAAAGTAATCTATTCTACCTTGTTAAAAAAATTATTAGCAGCTTGGCATAGGTCGTGCCAAACTTTAATACGTTACATCCTTCAAAAAAGTATTTTAGGTAGTAATTTTGCACAAAATTATATTTGAAGATGCTTCAGTTCTTTGCTAAATATAAATTCTTCGGAGTGGTTCTCTTGGTGCTTTCCGTGATCATCATTACCATTATCTACTATATTCTGAAACCTACGGTTGTCCTGCCTGTGTACCAACCTTCGGAGGTAAATGCCGAATTAGTCGACAGTACTCTTCAGCATGTAAAGAAATATCACACTATTGGAGATTTCTCACTTACCAACCAAAACGGACAACAGATCACACAAGAAGATTATAAGGATAAGATTTACGTAGCCGATTTCTTTTTTACCACCTGCCAAACCATCTGTCCTATTATGACCGATCATATGGTCAAGATACAAAAAGAGCTAAGGAATGACACTCAAGTATTGTTGCTCTCCCATACCGTGACCCCCGAGATCGATACCGTTGCACAACTTAAGCGATATGCAGTGGAAAAAGGAGTGAACGATGCCAAATGGAATTTGGTCACCGGCGACAAAAAACAAATCTACAATCTGGCACGTAAATCGTATTTGGCTGCAAAGGACAATCCGTATAGCCCTGACGACCTGATCCACACAGAGAATTTTGTACTTGTTGACTCTAAAAGACGTATTCGCGGTTTCTACGACGGAACCAATCCCGAAGCCATTTCACAGCTGCTGAAAGACATCCAAATTCTTAAGAAGGAAGATTGATCTTTTTTGGGCGGAAAATGTTTTTCCAACTGCCTTTTTTCTGTTACTTTTGCCTTGTTTAAAATCAATCTAAATAAACTTAATGCTAACGATCGCTTCATTAAAAAAAGGCCAACGCGCTGTTATCAAAGAGTTTTCGGTGGAAGTGGTTCCACTGAAACTTTTGGAGATGGGATGCCTTCCCGGCAATGAAGTTTTTTTGGTGCAAACAGCCCCTTTTCAGGATCCTATGTACTTAAACATAAACGGCAGCCATCTAGCTATTCGAAAAGAAACGGCCGCACAGATTGAAATTGAATTGATACCTTAATGGCCCGACAAATAAATGTTGCTCTTATTGGAAATCCGAATACGGGAAAGACCTCCGTATTCAACAGACTTACGGGTCTCAATCAAAAAGTGGGGAATTATCCCGGTATTACGGTAGAAAAAAAACAAGGTGTCTGTAAATTGGATCGCGGTCTAAAGGCTCATATTCTCGACTTGCCGGGTACCTACAGCCTAAATGCTTCGTCATTGGATGAGAATGTGGTCATTGAACTCTTACTCAATAAGAACGATAAAGACTTTCCCGATGTGGCTATTGTGGTGGCAGAGATCGAAAACCTAAAACGGAATTTGCTGCTCTTTACTCAAATAAAAGACTTGGGTATTCCTACCATCCTCGCCATCAACATGAGTGACCGGATGAAACGAAAAGCGATTTCCTTAGATATTGATCGTTTGGAAGCGACCCTTGAAACCAAGATCGCGCTTATTAGTTCGCGTAAGAACCAAGGTTTTGAGAACCTAAAGGAACTTATCACCAATTACGGTCACCTCTCTACGGCTCCCTGCGTGAATGCATCGTCCATTGCCCCCGAATATTTTGACCGACTACGTAAAGCCTTTCCGAAGCAAGACCTATACAAGCTATGGCTGGTCATTACGCAGGATGTTAACTTTGGAAAATTAGACCGACAAGAAATGCAGGGTGTGGCGACTTTTCAAACCGAGTCGAAGAGTAATTTAAAGCGGCTTCAGCAAAAGGAGACCATTGCCCGCTATCAATTTATTAATAACGCCCTCAAAGAAACCCTTACGGTAGATACGGCCAATGCCAAGGATCTTAGAAGCAGGCTGGACCGCATTCTTACCCATAAAGTCTGGGGATATGTTATTTTCTTCGGAATCTTACTGCTCATTTTTCAAGCTATCTTTGATTGGAGCAGCTATCCAATGGATTTTATTGACAGTTCTTTTGCACGTTTTAGCGAATGGACCAAAAATTCACTTCCGGCAGGAGATTTTACGAATCTTATTGCCGAAGGTATCATTCCCGGCCTAGGCGGTATCGTTATATTTATACCACAGATCGCTTTTCTGTTCCTGTTCATTTCCATCTTAGAAGAAAGCGGATACATGAGTCGCGTTGTCTTTCTTATGGATAGAGTCATGCGGCGCTTCGGCTTAAGCGGAAAAAGTGTCGTTCCTTTGGTATCAGGAACTGCCTGTGCAATTCCTGCCATCATGGCCACGCGAAATATCGAGAACTGGAAGGAACGGCTTATCACTATTTTAGTTACACCGTTTACCACATGCTCGGCCCGTTTACCGGTATACCTCATTATCATCGCGCTTGTCATTCCCGAACAACGCGTGCTTGGTATTTTCAGCCTTCAAGGGCTAACCTTAATGTTTTTATACCTGTTAGGCTTTGCTTCCGCCATCTTTTCGGCCTATTTATTGGATCGTATCTTAAAAATACGCAGTAAGACCTTTTTTGTCGTAGAGATGCCTAATTATAAGCTACCCTTGTTCAAGAACGTGGTGATCACTGTCGTCGAAAAGACCAAATCATTCGTAGTGGGAGCAGGTAAGATCATTTTAGCTATTTCGGTGATTCTTTGGGTGCTCGCCTCCTACGGTCCGGGAGACTTTAACAATGCTGAGTCCATTGTGGCACAGGAGTTGGAAGGTACCAACCCTTCCGAAGAGGAGATCGAAACACGTATTGCTTCCTATAAGTTAGAACATTCTTACATTGGCATCCTTGGCAAGGGAATAGAACCTGCGGTACGTCCTCTGGGCTACGACTGGAAGATCGGGATTGCTATCGTGAGTTCTTTTGCCGCACGGGAAGTATTCGTAGGAACGCTTGCTACTATTTATAGCGTTGGGAGCGAGGAAGAAGAGACCATAAAAAACCGTATGGCTGCTGAAGTAAACCCTGTTTTGGGCACTCCGCTGTTCAATTTTGCCAGTGGTGTTTCACTCTTGCTGTTCTATGCTTTTGCTATGCAGTGTATGAGTACCTTGGCGGTTGTTAAAAGGGAAACCAATAGTTGGAAATGGCCCTTGTGGCAGTTGGTAGTAATGAGTAGTATCGCCTATGTGGTAGCTTTGGCTGCGTATCAATTTTTAAAATAATATCTTTGTAGTATGCAAACTATTCTAGTCCTTATCACATTCTGTTTAGCGACGGGCTACTTATTAAAGAAGTTCGTTTGGAATCCTATTTTTGAAGGACGTCAAAAAACCCCGGGAACTTTAGACGGAGGAAAGACCAAGTGTGGTAAAAAAGATTGTGGTTGCCATTAGGCTCAACGCGTTTTTTCAGAAACTAAGAGCACATAAGATCTATCCCCAGTATCTTCACTTGTAGGATATGGCAGTACTCCAACAGCTTCTAAAAATTGATCCTTTGTGTTGTAAATTTCTGTTTCTTCAACTTCTCCGGGTTTGGTAGCGCCTAATAACAATTCTTTAAGTAGTACAGCCTTTTGATCAATTTCTACTGCTATTTGTAGTCGAATACGTCCTTCCCAAATACAATTTACATCTTTTGGACAACGCGAATCTTCCAACACTTCTTTAAATGTAATGGCAACATCTCCCAGGATAACTTTTTCTCCCAAAGGAACTTTTATGGCAATGGTAGGAACTTCAACAGGTATTTCCGTTTGAGCGTTCGACGAATAAGTGAGTGCAAAGGCACATAATAATAGCAATTTTTTCATAGCGGTAAATTTACGCTTAAAGGTACGATCTAAACATTAACCGCGAAAAAGAAAGAAGTCGTCTTTCATGGTTTCAATGCGTTCATCCTTATTGGTAAGAATGTATTCAAGGGCGCGTTGTGTGAAATCATTGCCTTTGTCTGTGAGCGAAACGACCTCATCCTTTATGGTAATCATGTTATTTTTGAGGGCAAGGTCTACCACTGTTTTAGAACGTACCTTTTGCCAATTGATATGCTCATTTAAATGATTGATGTGCCGTTCGTTTTCTTCGGAATGGTTATTCAAATGTAGTAAGAACGTAATGAGAGAGACTTCGGTGCGTTGTTGTTTCTGCCGATACAGTACTGCCAGCAGTCCTTTTTGTGGTGCAAAGAGATACACTCCTAAGAAGACCAGCCCCAGTACGCTAGTCATAGAGCCTGAAATGGACGCATCCAATACATGCGCCACCCAATACCCGCCAATCGCTGCAAAAAGTCCGAATCCTATGGAAAGACCAATCATGCGCTTTAGATCGCTCGTAAGCAGGTAAGCAGTTGCTGCGGGAGCGATCATAAGTGCCACCACTAAAATGGCCCCTACGGCATCGAAAGCTCCTACAACCGTTACCGATGAAACAGACATCAATCCATAGTGCATGACCACGGGAGAAATACCTAATGCCGAAGATAACCCCGCATCGAAGGTACTCACCTTTAATTCTTTAAAGAACAAAAATAACAGACTTACTGTGATCAAAAGAATGCTGCCCATAAGCCAAAGAGACTTCGGACCTACATCCATACCCGATAGTATAAGTCGGTCAAAGGGAGCAAAGGCCAATTCTCCCAAAAGTACAGCGTCAATATCCAAATGCACATCGTTGGCGTTCTTTGCAATGAGGATGACACCAATGCTAAAAAGGGCCGGAAAGACCAAGCCAATAGCGGTATCTTCCTTCACCAAGCCCGTTTTTTGGATGGTCTCCACCAAGACGACCGTAATAACACCGGTAATCGCTGCCAGAAGGATTAACAAAGGGGAGTTTAGGTCCTGTGTGATGAAAAATCCGGCAACAATGCCCGGAAGTATGGAATGACTAATCGCGTCGCTAATAAGGGCCATTTTCCGAAGCACCAAAAAAACACCGGGAATCGCACAGGAAATGGCGACAATAGCAGCAATTACTTGTATTTCGATCTGCGGACTAGTCATGTGTTTTGTTATAAAGGTTCATTGCTTCATTAAAACCCTTATGGGTCAAGGCCCACTGTTGTCCTTGGAGGGTGATCCATTCTTTATCCTCCATCTGCTGAAGGGATTTTTTGGTAAACCCTTGAAAATTATTAAGAATACGGATGGCGTGCGGATGCGAGATATTGTCGTGCGTTTTTGCAATCCCGTACATGAACTGAAGGGTTTTCTTCAATTGAAGGTCTTTACGGTTATTTCTGAAACGGATCTCTCTAAATAATAATCCCCTTCCCGGAGAAAAAATAAATGAAAATACCACAAAGACCGTCGCCACCAGAACGATCACCGGTCCTGTGGATAGGTTATTTTGACTCGCACTAATAGCGGTACCTATCACTCCGGAAAGAATACCGAAGATGGCAGCCAATAAGATCATCATGCTCAATCTATTGGTCCACTGCCTTGCCGCTGCGGCAGGTGCCAATAACATGGCACTCATTAAAACAACGCCTACAGTTTGTAAGCCCAATACAATAGCCAATACAATAAAAAAGGTGATCAACACATCGATGAATTTGGTGTTGAAGCCCAATGTTTTGGTATAATCGGCATCAAAGAGCAATATTTTAAACTCTTTCCAAAAGAGCAACAAGATGCAAAGACTAATCCCTGTAACGATCAACATGAGTCGTACATCATCTTCCACCAAGGTAGCCGCCTGCCCAAATAGATATTTATCCAACCCCGCCTGATTGGCGTTGGGTTGTTTCTGAATAAAGGTGAGTAACAGCATTCCGAAACCAAAGAATAGGGAAAGCACAAGGCCTAGGGCCGTATCGCTTTTTAGGTGAGTCTTTGAGGTCATTCCTTTAATCCAAAAAGTCCCAATTAATCCACTTACCAAAGCCCCCAATAGCAAAATATTGGTATCCTTAGCTCCTGTGATAAGAAAAGCCAAAGCGATGCCCGGCAAGGCTGCGTGAGAAATCGCATCACCTAAAAGGCTCTGCTTCCTCAGTACGGCAAAACTTCCTAACATTCCGCAAATTGCTCCCAGCACGGCTGTTCCCAACGTAATAGTACGAAGGGTGTAGTCGCTAAAAAGAAGTTCGAAATATTCGGAGAAAGTCATAATAAGTTTCTAATTACTATTTCAGTTTAAAGAGTGAAAAAAATCTCCAATCGAATGGGGCAAGATTAAATGCCCGATATCCTAATACGCTTCCCTTTTTCTCTACTCTTTACTTATTAATAGCCACCTTGTAATTAATGCCGTACGTCTTGGTCAAATTGTCGTCGTTAAAGATCTCTTTTACGGGTCCGGTGGCTATCTTTTTTACGTTCAAAAAGGTCACCCAATCAAAATATTCGGGGACGGTCTGCAGGTCGTGATGTACGACGATAAGGGTTTTTCCGGCTTTTCGTAGTTCTTTCAAGATATTGATAATGGCGATCTCGGTGGTTGCATCAACACCTTGAAAAGGTTCGTCCATAAAATAAATAGCGGCATTTTGCACCAACGCTCTTGCCAAAAAAACACGCTGTTGCTGACCCCCGCTCAACTGACTTATCTGTCGGTTCTTAAAAGAAAGCATCCCTACTTTTTCCAACGCTTCAAGCGCTGCCTTTTTTTCCTTTTGTCCGGGACGTTTTATCCACCCCAAACTCCCGTAAGTGCCCATCATCACTACATCCAATGCCGTGGTAGGAAAGTCCCAGTCAACACTGCCTTTTTGCGGAACATAGGCTACCAATTTTCGCTGTTCTTCGTAGGGCTTACCATATATGGAAATACTCCCCGCAATGGGTTTAATAATCCCTAAAATAGCTTTTATCAAGGTAGATTTCCCGGCACCATTGGGACCTACAATCGCCATGAGCACTCCTTCAGGGACCGCAAGATCGATATCCCAGAGTACCGGCTTATAGTTATAAGCAACGGTTAGGTCATCGACTTGGACTGCGAGTGGCGTTTTCATTTACTTAAGCGAATTAACGATGGTGTTCACATTATAGCGGAACATACCAAGGTAGGTTCCTTCTTCGGTGCCGGCATTTCCAAGTGCATCGCTATACAGCGAACCTCCTATAGTGACTTCAGCGCCTTTGGACAACACAGCTTGTTGCAATGCTTCAATGGTTCTTCTGGGTACAGAACTCTCCACAAAGATAGCCTTTACCTTCTTTTCAATGATAAAGTCGGATAGACGCTGCACATCCTGAACTCCTGCTTCTGTTGCAGTCGAAAGCCCCTGCAGACCAACCACTTCAAAATCGTATGCCTTTCCGAAGTAATTAAAAGCATCATGTGCGGTAACTAAAATGCGCTGCTGCTTCGGAAGTGTTGCTATCGTGGTTTTAATTTCAGCTTCCAGATCTTTTAGTTTTGTGACGTAGTTCTCTTTGTTCTTCTGAAACGTTTCAGCGTTTGCTGCATCAGCTTCAGAAAGTATTGCGGCTACTTTTTCAGCAAATTGAATATAATAATGAATGTCAAACCAAACATGCGGATCATAATTGGAGGCAAAATATTCAGAACCGATCAATGTATTTTTATCCAGATACTCTGCCAATGCGACTTGGGTCTTATCCTGTGTCTCCATCTTTTCAAAAACCTCGACCAGCTTCCCTTCCAGGTGTAAGCCATTATAGAAAATGATATCGGCGTTGTAAAGTTTTGACACATCACCCTCGCTCGCTTTGTAGAGGTGTGGATCGACTCCGGCGCCCATGAGGCCTTGCACGGTCACTGCATCTCCTCCAATGTTCTTAACCAAGTCGGTGATCATGGTCGTAGTAGTGACTATGTTTAATTTATCGGACGGGTCCTTCGTTTCTTTGCAGCTAAAGAAACTTACGGTAAGTAAAAGTATGAGGATTCTTTTCATAATAATTATTTTGGTAATCGCATGCTTAGACCGGCACTTAACAGAATGTCTTGCCCGCTGGTTATACTTCTTCCTACGGTGGCATCCAATTGAAAATTCGGTGCGACAAGGAACGTGAGTCCCGCATCCCAATAATGATTGGCCCTACTATCTTCCGGGAGATCCCCGTACAGTTCGGCATACAATCCCATTTTTTCGGTAAGTTGATAGCCGTATACCAACGTATACACATAGGCAGCTTCCGGGCTGTCATTTCCCCATTGGGCACCTATATTATAAGCCAGTCCGGCGCGGTCGCTTAAAGTATGAGCCATGGAGAACCGAAAATCGACTCCCGTTGTTTCAGGTCGGAAATCGTCTCCTGCCGTAAAGGGAAGAAACAAATGTCCTAAGAGGCCAATTTCGGGAAGCCAGCCGTTTTCTTCGGCAATTTCAACCTTCATACCAAGGAGGAGGGGCGAGAAACCAGAAAGCACATTCCGGTGTTGTATAGTATCGATCTTGGTTCTTATTTCTTCAAAATTCCACCCTAATCTCACCTCAAAATTATCTAGGACTCCGTAGCGTAACAAGGTTGTGTTATATCCCAAGGTTTCGGTTTGAATTAGGCCTTCATCAAAAGATTCATAGAATGCTCCCGTCTCAATTTGAAGCATTGCTTTCGGTACTGTATTGGGAGATTCGGTTGCATCCGGACGGTCGGTGATCATTTCTGGAACGACCCCCTCTTCTTGACACATTAATTGTAAAGTAGTTAGGCCGAAAAGGCAACACAATATGGTTTTTATATTTTTCATTTTAATTGGTCTGTACATAGAGATTCTCTGCTATCTTTTGGGAAATAAAGAATTGGTCACTGCCCACTTGAATGATCATGGAGCCATCGAAGAATTCCTTACCAAGCACTTTAATCTTGGTCCCAATACTTATTTTACGCTTATCCAAATACTGAAGGAATTCACCACTCGACTCCTTTACTCCTACACAAACACCTCGCTGGTTCTTTTCACATTCCGACAGTAATTTCTTTTCGGTGCGTTTTACATTACCATGTTTGTCGGGAATAGGATCCCCATGCGGATCGAAATCCGGGCTGCCTAAGAATTTATCAAGGCGGGCAATAAGTTCATCGGACTGGATATGCTCTAATTGCTCTGCGATCACATGGACCTCATCCCAATGGAAATTGAGTTTTTCTACCAAAAACACTTCCCACAAACGGTGCTTTCTTATCACATTGGCTGCAATCTTACGCCCTGAGGGTGTAAGTAAGGTACCTTTGTATTTTTTGTAGGAAAGGAGGTCCTTTTCGGCCAATTTCTGTACCATGTCTGTCACCGAAGACGGTTTGGTATCCATGCGCTCGGCGATGGCATTCGTGCTTACTTCCCCCTGATTCTCATGCTCCAGATGGTAAATGGCCTTAAGATAATTTTCTTCTGCTAGTGAAAACATAGGGCAAAGGTAAAACTATTTTTCTATTTATACTATAAATATTTTTACCCTTGTCTAAAAATTAAGACTTAATGGAACACTGAGGGAGTTCTTTTTATTGTTTCCAATTAAAATCCTCGCTCTTTTTGAAGTTGTTCGTACGCTTCTTGGACTTTTCTGAATTTCTCTTCGGCTCCTTGTTGGTAGGCTTCATCCATGTGTTGCAACTTGTCCGGATGGTATTTTTTGGCCATGGTACGATAGGCGGCTTTGATCTCATTTATAGAGGCCGATGGATCGATTTCTAGGATCTTGTATGCTCGGTCGGGGTTTTTGAAGAACATGGCCTTGATACTCTCAAAATCGCGAAATTGAACCCCTAGGAAGCCGGAAATACGATGAATTTCCTGCACTTCCCTATCTGAGACATGCCCATCGGCATTGGCAATACTAAACAGAAAATGGAGTATCTGTAAACGGGATTCATAGCGTGTTCTGGAGCGAAGCAAACTGCAAATGGTATGTGCAGAGATCTGGCGCTTTTTGATCACGTCATTAAATACCCGAAAGATTGCATTGGCTCGTTCGGTTCCATAGGCCTGTACAAAGTACTGTCGAACATAATCCAATTCGCTTTGGTTCACGGTTCCATCTGCCTTGATCACAAGGGAAGCCAGCGATAACAGATTTAGTTCAAAGTCGGCAGGAGAAACATGATCCCTCCTTTGTTGCTGAAAGACTTGTTGAAAAGCACCACCACCGGCACTTTTCGTGGTAAGATTGTCCAATAAACTTCCAAGTAAAAATCCTAAAATTGCTCCGGGAAACCGAAAAAAAGTAAAGCCTAGAATGGCTGCGATCCAACGAATCATGTATTTGTAATTTCAATAAATAAAATGCGACCAAAGATAACTAATTCAACAGAGAGTTTTGACGTTGGAAGCTGCTAAGATCCCCTTAAAATTGGTTATCTTTGCCGTAAATTTGTTACACAATTAAAAGTAAAATGCTATGTATCCACCAGAATTAGTAAAACCCATGCGTGAAGACCTAACAAATATAGGTTTCGACGAATTGTATACTGCCGAGGACGTAAATGCAGCCTTGCAGAAGGAAGGAACCACGTTGGTGGTGGTTAATTCGGTATGTGGTTGTGCTGCCGCTAATGCACGTCCGGGAGCAAGAATGTCTCTTCAAAACACTAAAAAGCCCGATCATTTGGTAACTGTATTTGCAGGTGTAGACCGAGAAGCTGTTGATGCTGCCAGAGCACAAATGGTGCCATTTCCACCAAGTTCTCCGTCCATGGCCTTATTTAAAAACGGAGAGTTGGTTCACATGCTTGAGCGTCATCATATAGAAGGACGACCCGCCGAAATGATCTCGGAAAATCTTAAGGGCGCCTACAACGAATATTGCTAAGATATTCCTTCAGCATAAACAGGAAAGACCACCATTCTGCAAGAAGGTGGTTTTTTTATATTTTTATACTACGACTGAACTATCCTTCGGCATGAAACAAGCAGCTAGAATATTGAGTTATCCAATATCGGTAATCTTTTATTTCTTTTTTGGAATCAATCTCCTATTGTTCCATCCTATACAATGGATCTGCTTGCACCTTTTTGGATATCAAGCACATAAAAGCAGTGTAGATTATTTCAATTGGTGGATCCTGCGATGTTTAAATATTCTGGGGACCACTTTCAATATGAATCTTCATACAAGCATCCCAAACAATCTCCCCATAATTATTGTATCTAATCATCAAAGCATGTGGGACATCCCTCCCATTATCTGGTACCTACGCAAATACCATCCAAAATTCATCTCGAAAATCGAGCTTGGCAAAGGCATCCCATCCATATCATTTAATCTGAAACACGGCGGAAGTGTCCTTATAGACAGGAAGAATCCCAAACAAGCTACGGAACAAATCATTAAGATTGCCCAATATATATCTCAATACAACCGAAGCGTGGTTATTTTCCCGGAAGGAACCCGAAGTCGTGATGGCATTCCGAAACCATTCAAACGACGCGGACTTGAGACTTTGTTTCAACATGCTCCCGAAGCGTACGTACTTCCGGTAAGTGTAAGCAATTCCTGGAAATTACAACGTTACGGTATGTTTCCCATGCCTTTAGGGGTTCAATTGAAATTTATAGCCCATCCGGCGATAAAAGTTTCCGACTTCAGCACAGATGAGCTGATCGATAAGGTAGAATCCATCATCAAAGCGGGGGTGGAAACTTAAGATTCATCAAACAATCGCAGTTGTGGTTCTTTAAGGGCTTGGTATGGTGTTGTGTTCAATGGCGCAATAGGATCATGATGTAAATACTTCTTCTTGGCGAGTTCCATAGTATCTTTAATTTGCATTGCAAATGTTCCTTCGCCACGCATTCGCCGCCCAAATCTGCTGTCGTTAAGAGTTCCGCCATGGCATTCTGCGATCTGGTTCAAAATACGTTCTGCGCGATCCGGGAGGGTTTTTTGTATCCAGTCTGTAAATATCTCTGCAATCTGCCCATTAAGCCGAACGACCGTGTAGGCGACATCCCGTGCTCCCAGTGTGGCTACTTTTTTTACTAAAGGTAAGATCTCATGACTGTTGAGGGAAGGAATGATGGGTGCCATCATTACCCGTACGGGTATGTTGTTTTCTGAAAGCACTTCTACAGTCTTTAAACGTTGTGCGATACTTGCCGTTCTGGGTTCAAGCAAACGTCTGGTAGCTTCGGAAAGTGATGTGATGGATATATTAACCTGAACTAAATTGTCCTTGGCGAGTTCCTTCAGGATATCAAGATCCCGAAGGATAAGGGAATTCTTTGTAATGATTCCCACCGGATGTTTCCATTCCAGGAATACATTTAGACAACTTCGCGTGATCTGAAGGGTTCGCTCTATAGGCTGATAACAATCGGTATTTCCGGAAAAAACAATGGGATAGGCTTTCCAAGATTTACTTTTTAATTTATCGCGCAATAATTGAGGTGCGTTCCGTTTTACCAAAATCGTCCTTTCAAAATCCAATCCTGCACCATAGCCCCAATACTCATGACTGTTTCGTGCGTAGCAATAGACACAACCGTGTTCACAGCCTTGATAGGGATTTGCTGAATAGCCCATTCCTACATCCGGACTGTCGACCCTATTCACTAATGTTTTAGGGAATACATCAATATACTTGGTCTTATTTGAATCTGCCGCTTCATCTTCGGCATGGCAAAAATTTAAAAAATCATTTCGAATTTCATGATGAAGCTCGAAAAAACGGTTATGTACCTGTTTTTGGGCACCACGCCCTTTTATGGGTTCTTGAGACATGAATACTTTTGAAAATGAACTATCAAAAATATTCATTATTTGGAATTATTCCAATTTATTTTGGAATTATTCCAAATTATTTACCCGGAAAATTTGCTTTCCGCTTTTCCAAAAATGCCTGTGTTCCTTCGTGGAAATCGGCCGTACCGAAGCATTTTCCAAATTGCGTGATCTCTTCTTCAAAACCATTCTCTCCATCTTCGTAGCCTGCATTAATAGCGGTTATAGCCGCGGCAATAGCCACCGATGAATTACGTATGATCTTTTGTGCGATCTTTTGTGTAAACTCCATGAGTTCCTCCAGTGAGGTGACGTGATTTACCAGACCGTATTGCAGTGCTTGATGTGCATCGATCATGCCAGCCGTCATGATCATTTCCATGGCCCTTCCTTTCCCAACCAATTGAGGAAGTCGTTGTGTACCACCATATCCCGGAATAACTCCTAAAGACACCTCCGGAAGACCCATTTTGGCATTTTCGCTGGCGATCCTAAAATGAGCCGCCATAGCAAG
This sequence comes from uncultured Altibacter sp., assembly GCF_963972995.1. Classification (NCBI taxonomy): domain Bacteria; kingdom Pseudomonadati; phylum Bacteroidota; class Flavobacteriia; order Flavobacteriales; family Flavobacteriaceae; genus Altibacter; species uncultured Altibacter sp. The sequence goes on along the minus strand of NZ_CAXAXI010000023.1, from coordinate 33,358 downwards.
TTCCAAACCACCACCAAGTGCAAAACCGTTTACCGCAGCGATCACAGGTGTGGAAAGGTGTGCTACAAAATCAAACAGTTTTGCTTGTCCTTCTGCTGCTAACTGTTCTCCTTGTGCCACCGAAAAATCTGCAAATTCGCTAATGTCGGCTCCGGCAACAAATGCTTTTTCACCGCTTCCGGTAAGAATAATAACCTTTATCCCCTTGGCCGCATCAGCTTCTTTTAGTGCCTTGTGAAGCTCCTTGATGGTGGCACTGTTCAGGGCATTGAGTTTGCTGGGTCTGTCGATCGTAATGATAGCAATTCCTTCATTCTTATCTAAACGAATATTCTCGTATGTCATGGTAACTGTTTTTGTGGTGTTTGGTTATTATCCTTTTAAAATTACTATAATTTTCTGGGGAATGCCACTTTAAATGTGGTTCCTTTTCCTTCTTCAGAATTAAAATAGATGGATCCTTCATACGTTTCAACAATTTTTTTAACCATTCCTAATCCAAGTCCCATTCCACTCGTCTTGGTAGTGAATTTAGGCTCGAATACCTTGGTCTTGTTTGCTTCAACTACACCTATTCCATTGTCTTGCACCGTGATCACCGCATTCGCTCCCTCGGGATATACACGAACTTCTATACGAGGGTGGTCCGGTGCACGTTGTTCTATGGCATGAATACTGTTCTTGACCAAATTAGTGATCACACGAATAAGTTGTGTTCTGTCGAATTTAGCAATAAGGTTATCTTCTTCGGAAAAGAAATAGATATAGTCTTCATTAAAAATGTCTAAAGCCAGTTTGGTGATCTTAACCACATTCAATGTTTCATCCTGTTGGGCAGGCATTTGGGCATAGGTCGAAAAAGCCGAAGCGATAGAACTCATGGTATCAATTTGCTGAATAAGTGTATTGCTGTATTCCTCCAATTTCTTTTCAACATCGGGGTCATTCGGATTAAATTTTCGCTGAAAACTTTGTACTGTAAGCCGCATAGGTGTTAAAGGGTTCTTTATCTCATGTGCTACTTGTTTTGCCATCTCTCTCCAGGCAGCTTCCCTTTCGTTTGCGGCTAATTGGGCCGCACTGCTCTCCAATTCATCGATCATTCGATTGTATGCATTTACCAACGTAGAGATCTCTTGTGTCGTGTCGTTAATGAGTATACGCTTATTACGTTTGTTTAAGCGGGTTTCGGTGATCTTTTGGCTGATAGCGTTCAGGGATCTGGTGATGTATTTGGAGAGGAAATATGAGATCGCTATGGCAATAAGCAACATAAAAATGTATGCGTAACCAAGCCGTGTAAGGTTTTCTTTAAGTTCTTTATTAAGAAACCCGTCATCCTCAATATAGGGGAGGTTTAGGATTGCTAACGGCTTAAAATAGCTGTCGGTGATATATGAATAGGAGGATTGATATTCCTGACCATCTTCGGTGAATTGCTCGACAAAATGCTTGGTTTGAGAATTCTCCAGTGCATCGATCACATAATCGGGCAAAGTCGTATCTGTGGTGTCCTTGTAAAATGTGGCCTTAGACGATTTAAGGAGATTTCCTTCCAAGTCATATAGATACAGTTCAAGATTGTGAATGTTCTTGATCTCGTAAATCTTGTCCTTAAAAATCAATGGGATGTTCTGGGTGTCTACAGGATAGGTCGTGGTCTTGAGCGCATAGTTAATATTCTCACGAATGGCTGTTTCTTTTCGCAGCAAACGTTCCCGATGGTAATCTTCGGCCTCTTCCCGATATTGATAAATGGTTACGGCCGCAATAAGGATAGAGGCCCCAATTACAATAAGCAACATGGATAGAAAGATTCGAAAACGTAAGGATTTGGTAAATCTCATTCTAGTACATATGTTTCAGAAAGATAGCAATAATTACACCAAAGCGGCTGCTCTTTTACATTACAGGATTTCAGAAGGAGGTACAACACAAAAACCGTGATTTTTCATTCACTGTTTTCGTTGCGTTCACGCCATCGCTTGTAGAAGCGATATCCCAGCATAAGAAGCAGCGAAAAGAGCATGAGGCCTACTACGCCGTAGATCCAGTTCACTGCATTTTTCAGAATCACCAGAAAAACGACGGCAAATAGAATGATGGTTGCACCTTCATTGAACAGTCGCATAAAGTTTGATGAATAGCGAACCTTGTCGTTTTGAAGCTCTTTGTAAATGCTGTGACATTTAACATGGTAGAAAATCAACGCTATAACAAACCCAAGTTTAACCTGCATCCATGCATCGGTGAGGTAAAAGGGGCGCAGTGCGATCACCCAAATTCCAAAACCCAGCGCTAAGATCATACTAGGCCAAGTGATGATGGTCCAAAGGCGTTTGGCCATGATTTTAAATTGTTTGCCAAGAATCTCCTTTTCCGGAGAGACCTTGTGGAAGGCCTCAATTTGGTATACAAAAAGACGTACGATATAGAACAATCCCGCAAACCAAGTTATAACAAAGATGAGATGCAGCGATTTAATATAATTGTATTCCATTATTCCTTCCCTTCTTCAACAAACAAATAATTTAAATTCCGGGCGTTGAAAGCGTCATTAAATTCTTTAATCTCTTTAGACACCAAGGTATCAAACTTCATCAATTCTGCATCGATCTTTTGTGTGAGTTCATTCTTAACAGCAACATCCTGCCGGGTTGGCGGAAAGTCGTCCATTCCTACCAAACTGTTTAAGTGCGCGAGTTTGTTAGTAAGTCGGATCGGGAAATTGAGCGGATCCTGACCACTCTGATTTTGTGTTTGATACAATGCTTTTTCTATTTCGCTGAACGCTTCACTAAGCGACTTCGCTTTTTCCACTAAAGGCTGTACAGATTCATTGTCTTTATATTGTTTCTGAAACGCTTCTAGTTGTTCATTGATCTTTCGGATCTTTTTGATGGATTTGTGCGCCTTGTCCACTGTTGCATTGACGTCTGTTATAAAATCAAATTGTCGCTGCATACCGTCTTGATCAGTCTCGGCATTGGCGTCCGGCAGAACGGTAAAAGATTGTGTTTGCACCTCATCACCCACTTCCAGAACCACCTTATACGTGCCGGGAACCGCCTGCGGAGCTTCTGTACTGGCCCACCATAAAATCATTCCCTTAAGTCGTTCTGCACCTTTACCTCGAAGATCCCAGATATGGAGATTCGCTCCCTTCTTCACTTCCAATTTGTCCTCTTTGTTTTTTGAGCTGAAAGATTTTATAGTGTCATTCTTCGTATTGAGATAACTTAATCGAATCTCTTTTTCCGAAGGATCCTTCACATAAAAATATGTCATCACTCCATTGGGATGATTCATTCCGCTGGTAAGGGATCCCGAACGTGAATTTCCATCCATGCGGTAGGTGTCTTTTGGTTTGAATAAAAATACATCCTTATCTTTCGCATTCGCCAATTGGTGAATGACCGTAAGATCATCGAGGACCCAAAGACTTCTCCCCTGTGTGGCCACAATAAGATTATTTTGTTTTACGGCGAGATCGGTAATGGGTACAATGGGTAAATTAAGCTGAAACGACTGCCAGTTGCTTCCGTCATCAAATGATATGTACATTCCGGTCTCGGTGCCGGCATACAGCAATCCCTTTCGTTTTGGATCTTCCCGAAGCACACGAGTAAAATGTTCTGCCGGAATTCCATTGGTAATCTTCTTCCAAGTTTTTCCGAAGTCATTTGTTTTATACAAGTAAGGAGCAAAATCCCCCGTCTTATACTTTGTTCCGGCAACATAGCACGTGCCTGCATCAAACACCGAAGGTTCCACACTATTAATCATCATCCATTCGGGCATACCTTTGGGAGTTACATTTTCCCAGGTTTTTCCGCCGTCTCGGGTTACATGCACGAGTCCGTCATCGCTTCCGGTCCAGATCACTCCCGGGGTCACCGGAGATTCGGATGCGGCAAATATGGTTCCATAATATTCTACCGATGTGTTATCCTGTGTGATAGGTCCTCCCGAAGATTTTAGCTTGCTTGGATCATTTCGCGTAAGATCTGGGCTGATCACGTCCCAGCTTTCTCCTTCATTTGTAGTGCTATGCAAATGATTGGAAGCTGTAAATAGTTTATTTGAGTCATGCGGTGAAAAGAAAATTGGGAAATTCCATTGGAACCTGTACTTCATAGCTTCGGCTCCATGCCCCATGGGATTGTCCGGCCAGACGCTTACGCTGCGCACCGTACCTGTCTCATGGTTGTATCGTGTCAAGAAGCCATCGTAACTGCCGCCGTAAACAATATCATTGTTCTCGGGATCTACCGCAATATGAGCACTTTCGCCCCCCGCTGTAGATTCCCAATCGTCTTCATCAATACTCCAGCCCTCGTTACGATGCTTGATACGAATGGTTGAATTATCCTGTTGCGCTGCATAGATTCGGTATGGGAATGAATTATCGGTGGTGACCCTGTAGAATTGTGAGGTGGGCTGATTGTAATAGGTGCTCCAGGTTTCCCCGCCATCGTAGGTGACCTGTGCTCCTCCGTCGTCACCTATAATCATTCTATTAGGATTTTCCGGTGCGATCCACAGGTCGTGGTGATCTCCGTGCGGTGCATTGTAGGTTTCATAGGTTTTACCTCCATCGGTGCTCTTATGGTAATTCACATTAAGAACGTACATCACATCTTCATCGACCGGATCGGCATAGATTCTTGTATAATACCAAGCCCGTTGTCTCAGTTTGCGCTCACTGTTAATATACTCCCAAGTTGCTCCACCATCGTCACTTCTATAGACGCCTCCTTTATCTTTATTTTCTACAATGGCCCACAGTCTGTCGCTATTGGCTGCAGATACCGTAATCCCGATGATCCCTAAGGTGTCGGTTGGGAATCCTTTGTTCTTAGATATCTCTTTCCATGTTTCTCCACTATCTGTACTTTTCCATAAAGCAGAACCGTCTCCGCCACTGCTTAAACTATATGGTGTTCGCTGTACATTCCAAGTTGAGGCATACAAAACACGCGGATTGTTAGGGTCCATTATGAGATCCACAGCTCCTGCTTGCTCATTCGCAAAGAGCGTTTTCCGCCACGTCTTTCCACCGTCGGTACTTTTATATACCCCCCTATCCTGGGTAGGTTTATAGATATTACCCAACACTGCGGCATACACAATGTTATGATCTTTCGGGTGAATGGCGATGCGCGGTACATGCCGACTTGTTTCAAGCCCCATTAGTTTCCAGGTTTTACCGGCATCTTCAGATTTCCAGATCCCGTAACCCGATGATACATTCCCACGTACCGTCTTTTCTCCTCCGCCTACATAAATAACATTTGGGTCATCATTGGCGACCTCGATCGCTCCTATAGAACCTCCAAAGAATCCGTCTGAGATGTTCTTCCAGTGTCTTCCTCCATCTTTAGTTTCCCAGATTCCGCCTCCTGTCGCGCCAAAATAAAAAAGATTCGGTTTTCCGGGAACGCCGGTTACGGCTGCACTTCTTCCGCCACGGAAAGGGCCGATAAGCCGGTATTCCAAGGCATCGAGTTGCTGGGTGTTGTATGTTTGTGCTGAAGCTTTTTCAGAAGTGATTCCGAAGCAAATAAAACAAAGAAAAAGAGCGAGTTTTAGTAAAGAGCGATTCATGAGATTGTAAAAAGTTTTGTTTAAAGATAGTGGTTCCCTTCGGTTTCAAAAAATCTATACGATCATTTTCCGAACTTCGCGATTCAAATAATAACCGGTCACGATGGTCGAGAGCACATCGGCAATTGGGAATGAAATCCAGACGCCCCAAACACCAAAATATTGAGGAAGAATTAAAACCAACGGAATGAGGAAAAACCCTTGTTTGGTCAAACTAAGCAGGAGGGCTGGCGTCGCTTTTCCAATGGCCTGAAAATAAGAAGCGCCAATAAGCTGGATCACAATGACCGGGGTTGCGGCAAAAACCCACCGCAATGCATCGGGAGTTCGTTGTAGAATCTCAGCATTATTAGAAAGTGTTACAGCATCCAGTGCATCGTTATTACTTATAAAAATAGAAACGATATCGGTTGGAAAGACCATGATAATTGCAAAAATAAGAAGCGCCAATGCTCCGGAGTATTTAATAGACGTATTGATTGACTCGCGAACGCGCTTGTATTGTTCGGCTCCGTAATTATATCCGGCGATGGGCAGAAAACCTTGATTAACCCCTATTACCGGAAACAGTGCAAACATAAGCATCCTACTAATAATACCATACGTAGCCACATCCAGCGCATCCCCATGAGTGATCAATACGTTGTTAAGTAGTACGGTCATCACGGCAATAGTGCCTTGACGTGCAAGGGTAACAAAGCTCAAACTGCTAATTTCGGAAACTAGTTTCTTATGAAGTGTGAACGATTCCCAACGAAGCCTGAGCTCGCTTTTTGCGAAGAAAAACCACAGTATAAATACAAAACATACAGCATAACTAATAAAAGTAGCCCAAGCTGCACCTTCCATTCCATAATCGAGGACATTGATAAGAATATAGTCCATAAAGATGTTCCCAATGGCAGGAAGCATCATAGCGTACATAGCAAATTTTGGTTTGCCTTCGGCGCGTATCACATTATTGCCCATCATACACATAGCCAACATGACGATTCCATAGAGTACGATCCGATAATAGGTGAGCGCCAGATCTTTAAAAGATTCATCAGCGCCAAAAAATTCTATAAGGTCGTGCTGAAAAATTAATCCGAGTACCGCCAGCAAGCCCGAGCTCAAAAATGTAAGTGTGATCTGGTTGCCAAATACCCGAAGTGCTTTTTTGTCGTTGCCGGATCCCAATGCTCTGGATAGTACGGAGCTTCCGCCAATCCCAATCGAAAGACCTATGGCTCCAATAAAGAATGTAATAGGAATCACCACGGTAATGGCTGAAATCGCTAAAGGACCGATCCATCTTCCAACGAAAATGGTATCTACGATCATGTTCAAGGACATGACCAAGATCCCAATAGAGGCAGGCACCGCCTGACGTATCAACAATGTACTGATAGAATCCTTACCAAGCGTATCCGATCTCCGTTCGTTGGCCATTAAGCTATTGCTGTGTTTACATCCACAATGCGCCACGCATCGATCCATCCGGTTAGGATGTCTGCCCAGTCGTCGCGATCGTTCAAACAGGGAATGGTCGTGAACTCCTTACCACCTACTTCGTGAAAGATCTCTTCGCCTTCCATAGCAATCTCTTCTAAGGTCTCCAAGCAATCACTAACAAATGCCGGAGTTACAACAACGAGTTTTTTGACGCCTGCCTTTCCCATACGTTCTATAGTCCGATCTGTGTAAGGTTGCAGCCAAGGGTCAAAACCTAAGCGCGATTGAAATGACAAGGAGTATGTCCCCGGAGCCAAGTTCAAATTTTCGGCGACCAAGCGAGTTGTCTCATAACATTGATGACGATAACAGAACTGATGCGCCGGAGAGGGCATGATGCAACAACTGTTGTCTATAGTACAGTGTGATTTAGTGATATCACTTTTTCTAATATGGCGTTCCGGAACCCCATGATAACTAAAAAGCAGATGATCGTATTCCAGAGTGTCTAGCGTTTCTGAAATGCTTTTCGATAAAACGTCAATATACTCGGCTTTGTGATAGAAAGCCGGCAAGGATGTGATCTCTAACTGCGGAAAGAATTCATTTTTGAGTGCTGCGATCGCCACCTCGATCGTTTCGGTGGTAGCCATGGCAAACTGCGGATAGAGTGGCACTACTAGTACATCATCTACTCCTTTGTCTACCAATTCCTGAAGTCCTTTCTTTAAGGTCATACTACCATATCGCATGGCCAAAGCAATAGGCACTGTGGTACGATCTTGTATTTTTTTCTGAAGGCGCTCTGAGATCACAATAAGTGGAGAGCCTTCCTCCCACCAGATACGCTCGTAAGCGGCAGCCGATTTTTTGGGACGTGTGTTCAAGATAATCCCACGTACCAATAAGATACGGGCCCAACGCGGAACATCAATGACCCTTGGATCCATTAAGAATTCATCCAGATATCTTTTAACATCCTTTGGGTTGGTACTGTCCGGTGATCCGAGATTCACAAGGAGAACTCCTTTCATGATACTTTTTTTAGTTTCGGAACAAAATTAGTTTTTAAAACTGCAAGCGTCAAATCGCTTCCCTATTAAATACCAATCTTTCCATTAGTTATTTTTATGCCGTAAGGCTCATCAAGTATTTTTTTGGGGTGGTGCCGAAGCGTTTCTTGAACGAGGCAATAAAATGACTTGCTGTACTGTAGCCTACCTTGAGTCCAACCTCATTTACATTGTGATTCCCTGAAGCTAACAACTGCCTGGCCACTTCCATTTTGTAATCAAAAAGAAAGCTAAAGACAGAATCCCCATAGATCTGCTTGAATCCTTCTTTTAATTTGTTGATGGGAAGCTTGATCTCTTCCGCCAGTTCCTGTAACGTAGGAGGTTCTGCCATTCTTGCAATAATGATCTCTTTTGCCTTCTTTATTTTTAGCACATTGTCTTCATCTGCTAAAAATGGGCATTGTTCCACATTCGCTTCCGCAGGACGATTAAAGTACAAACTAAGCAATTCGTAAGCCTTGGCCTTGAAATACAGTGGTTTTATAGAGGGATGTAAATTATAATTCATCAATTGATTCAACACGATTGCCATGGAGGGCGATATGGTGGCATCTTTGTAGTACTTCCGGTCCTTATTCTCATCACTTAAAAAGTGAATGTAGTTGGCTTCTTTGGAAAAAAGGCTGTGGAATTTTTCAATAGGCAACAACATGGAAAGCACCCAAGATTGGCTATTCACCCGTAGGTTCAAGGGAAGATCGCGCTGCGGGTTATACAATAATAACGAACTATCCTCTTGCAATGGCAGTCCGTAGGCACCTTCGTTAAAACTAAAATGTGCCGCTCCCTTTACACAAAAATGAAACTGTATAAAATGCGCCCCGATCTCTCTGGTAAACACTTGGCTGTCAATAGTTTCATTGTTGAATTTTAAGATAAAAAAATTAGCATCTACCGATACTTCTTCATAATAACTTTGAGCGACATTTTTTTGTACTTCCATAAAGCGGCTGAGCAATTTTATTTAGAATCTATCTAAATAAAAAATAAGTAAGAATTTGTTAGAATCGCGAATTTACAGTATAAAAACATGACAAATATCAGTTTTTAGGCAAATTTAACAGCCAACGATACAATTGATACCGCTGGCGTTATTTTTTAAATTAGATTGCGATTACTTTTGCGCCATCAGGTATGAAAAATAACGGTATAAAAACATCTTCGCTTTCTTCGGATGGGAACTTTTATGCGATCGGATTGAACTACAAGAAAGCCGATGCAGAAATTAGAGGTCACTTTAGCATTTCTGAAGAAGCTCAGGCAAACATGCTTCAACAAGCTAAGGAAGAAGGTATTGTATCTTTAAGTGTCATTTCTACTTGCAATCGAACTGAACTTTATGGCATTACACAGCATCCCTTTCAGCTTATAAAACTTTTATGCCAACACACGAACGGGACCGTAGAAGAGTTTGAAAAAGTAGCATACATCCACAAGAATAAGGATGCCGTAAACCATCTTTTTAAAGTAGGTACCGGACTGGACAGTCAGATTCTTGGAGATTTTGAGATCATCAGTCAGTTGCGAAATGGGTTCCGGCGGGCTAAAAACATGGGTGTGATGGATCCTTTTTTGGAGCGATTGGCGAATGCCGTGATCCAGGCCAGTAAGCGCATTAAAAATGAAACCGAGATTTCTACCGGGGCTACGTCAGTGAGTTTTGCGGCCGTTCAGTACATCATGGCTCGTGTTCCTTATGTTTCAGAAAAGAACATTTTACTCTTCGGAACGGGTAAAATTGGACGAAATACATGAGAGAACCTTATAAAGCACACCAAAAACGAACATATTACCCTCATCAATCGCACTAAGAATAAAGCAGAAAAAATCGCCGGAAAGTTCAATTTGGTTGTAAAAGATTACGCAAACATTCAAAGTGAGATTGCGCAAAGCGATATTCTTATCGTTGCTACCGGGGCGCAGCATCCCACCATTTCTAAGGAGCTGTTGTTCCTGAAAAAGCCATTATTGATATTGGACCTCTCCATCCCTAAGAATGTTTCGGAGGATGTAACCAAGAATCCCATGGTGACATTAGTTCACTTAGACAATCTTGCTTCGGTGACCGACAAGACCTTGCAAAAACGAGCGCAGCAAATCCCAATGGCCGAAGCTATCATTCACGAAATAATGACCGATTTCAATAATTGGGCAGAGAACCGAAAGTTTGCGCCTACCATTAAAGCGCTAAAATCGAAGTTGGCAGAGATTAAGGCCGGTGAGATCGATTTTCAACGTAAAAAGATCGATAATTTCAACGAAGAGCAAGCTGAGATCATTAGCAACAGGATCATCCAAAAGATCACCACACATTTTGCGAATCACCTTAAAAGCGATTCGGTTTCTACTCCGGAAAGTGTCGAATTGATTAAACAAGTCTTTCAACTTTCAACCGCAGAGTCGTGAGCAAGACCATTAGAATTGGAACAAGGGACAGCCAGTTAGCGTTGTGGCAGGCCGAAACAGTCCGGTCGCAACTAGAGTCTTTGGGCTATGCGACACAATTAATCCCTGTAAAATCAACAGGCGATCTCGTACTGGATAAGCCTTTGTATGAAATGGGTATAACAGGTATTTTCACCAAAACATTGGATGTAGCCATGTTGAACGATAGCGTAGATATTGCTGTCCACAGTATGAAGGATGTGCCTACCCTTTTGCCTAAAGGCATTGTCCAAACCGCGGTATTGGAACGTGCTTCCTCAGAAGATATTATGCTTCCAAAGGGTGCTTTTAATCCAGAGGCACCTGCTACCATTGCTACGGGAAGCCTCCGCCGAAAAGCGCAGTGGTTACATCGGTATCCACATCATCAGGTGGTGGATCTGCGCGGTAATGTAAACACCCGTTTGCAGAAATTAAGAGACCAGCCGTGGCAAGGCGCTATTTTTGCAAAGGCGGGTCTGGAACGAATTGACCTGCTTCCTGAAAATTATATCCCCTTGGACTGGATGGTCCCTGCGCCGGCACAAGGTGCCATGGTCGTGGTGGCATTGGAAAAGGATTCCTTCTGTCGGGATGCTACAATCCAGTTAAATCATAAGGATTCTGCGCTTTGTACTCAGGTTGAGCGGGAATTCCTAAATGTTTTGGAGGGTGGCTGTACCGCTCCAATAGGTGCCATTGCCCAGATTTCACAATCTACGCTGCGTTTTAAGGGCGTGCTATTCTCGTTGGACGGCACGACCAAGATCGAGATAGAAAAAGATGTCGAAATAGATGCCTGTGATCACTTCGGAAGGAAATGTGCAGAAGCCGTATTAAACAATGGGGGATCTGAATTGATGAAACAGATAAAGCATGCGTCGTCCTAATGCTACTATACTTTCTACGAAAAAGCTATCGGCAGCGCAAAAGGAATTACTCTTGGGCTCTGGTTTTAGTTTTTTAGAGTACAATGCCGTAAAAATTGAATTTTTAGACTTTTCGGCACCGAAAAGCATTAAAAATGCCATTTTTTCGAGTAAAAATGCTGTTAAATCGATTAAAATACGCTATCCTGAATTTTACAATGGAAGCATTGAAAATTGCTTTTGTGTAGGTGAATCGACAGCAGCACTTTTGGCAAAAAATGGACAAAACGTAGTGAAAAAGGCGCCATATGCTTCAGAATTGGCAGAATTCTTGACAAAAACCCTTAAAAACGAACAATTTTATTTTTTCTGTGGAGCGGACCGTCTTGATGAACTTCCTTCAGCATTAGAAAAGGCAGAAATGACCCTTTTTGAAGTAAAAACATATAAAACCGAACTAAATTTGAAGAAATTCGATCAAAAATTCGATGGAATTCTATTTTTTAGTCCGAGTGGGGTGCGAAGTTTTGTGCAAATGAATGAGTTGGATTCCAGTATCGCCATTTGTATTGGGAAAACAACCGCTTCCGAAGCTAAGAAATTTACAAAACACGTTGAGGTGGCCACTACTACTTCGGTGGAAAGTGTGATTGCTAAAGCCGCAAAAATATTAAGAACATCATAAAAGAATTGATTCAATATGATTAAGAACGATCTATTTTTAAAAGCCCTTCGTGGCGAAACTGTGGACCGCCCACCGGTTTGGATGATGCGACAAGCCGGACGGTATCTCCCCGAATTTCAGGAAATAAAGGCCAAATACGATTTTTTTACGCGTTGCCAAACCCCCGAACTTGCCAGCGAGATCACGGTACAGCCCATTCGCAGGTATGGCATGGACGCCGCTATCTTGTTTAGTGATATTTTAGTGATTCCACAAGCTATGAACATTCATGTAGAGATGAAGCCCGGTGTAGGTCCTTGGCTCCCGGAACCCATCCGTTCTAAAAGGGACTTGGACCGAGTGATCGTGCCGGATATTAACGAGACGCTTGGGTATGTCATGGAGGCCATAAAAATGACGAAGGAAAAATTGAACGATGAGATCCCGCTAATTGGTTTTGCCGGCAGCCCTTGGACCATCCTATGTTATTGCGTGCAAGGTCAAGGAAGCAAGAATTTTGACAAAGCCAAAGAATTTTGTTTTACCCAACCCGAGGCGGCTCACGAATTGCTTCAACGAATCACAGATACAACCATTCTTTACTTGAAGGAAAAAGTAAAGGCCGGAGTCAATGCCGTACAGGTTTTTGACAGTTGGGGTGGCATGTTATCCCCTACCGATTATCAGGAATTCAGCTGGAATTATATACAACAGATCATTGATGCCCTAAAAGATGAAACGCCGGTGATAGCGTTTGGAAAGGGCTGTTGGTTTGCATTGGATACCATGGCAAAAAGTGGCGCTGCAGCTTTAGGTGTAGACTGGACCTGTTCTGCTCGTAACGCTCGATATCTTACGGGAGGTGCTATTACCTTACAGGGAAATTTCGATCCTACGCGATTGTTTAGTCCTCCTTCAGAAATAAAGAAAATGGTCACGCAAATGATCAATGACTTCGGAAAAGATCGCTATATCGTGAATCTGGGGCATGGAATCCTGCCCAATATTCCATTGGAAAATGCGGGGGCCTTTATAGAAGCGGTAAAAGAATATAAAGCAGAAGTGTGACAATTTGGGCGCGCATACAAAAACTGAGCCTTGGCCAACTCTGGAAGTTGTCCATCCTATTTTTAAGCAGACCCCGCCTCATTGCTCCTACACTGCGTGCCACACATAAAACCATGGAAATTTGTGATCGCTTGTACGGCAAAGAACATCACAAGAGCACAAGAGGGAACGCATTTAGACATGCCTTCTGGAATTATTTGATGTGTCATGAGCACTATAAATTGGTCAAAAATGAACAAAAAGCGGTCATTTGGGCAAAAAAAGTGACAGATTTATATGAAAAAGTGACTCAAAACTCGATTATGGATGAAAAAATGGATTTGCATAATAATAAGATAGGTCGCGTTCAATTCCAACTAAATACTCTATTAAATGAGGAAGAAATGGTATCTTTTTTCACTGAAAAAGCCAAAAAAGCGGTAAAAATTACCTCTGTAAATGAAAATTACCCTCAAAATGAATTAGTTTATATTATAGCGCAATGATCCGAAACGTTCTCAAAGGAATACAAGCATACCGTACAGCTTGGCCGCTCATTAACAAACTAAATCTGTGGCAGTACTTTGCTGTTCCCATGGTTATAAGTTTCTTAACTGGGTTGCTCATAGGTTTTGCTGCTTGGGGGCTTTCAGACGATCTAGGTGCATTCTTCTCTTTGGCATGGGTCTGGGAGTGGGGTGCAGATGTGGTGCGTACCATAAGCGAAATCTTGGCAGCCATGCTTATTGTGGCTTTGGGGCTTATTTTATACAAACATATTGTTATGGCGGTGAGCGCGCCTTTTATGTCGCCTGTTTCTGAAAAAATAGAAACACATCTTATGGGCACAACTCATACCCACAGAAATACTACCAATGCAAGTCAGCTGTGGCGCGGCATTAGGATCAACATTCGGAATTTAGGTATGGAACTGCTCCTAACCGTCCCCATTCTCTTGTTAAGCCTCATTCCCGTGATAGGGGTCGTCGCTACTCTATTGCTGTTTTTAGTCCAAGCTTTCTATGCCGGCTTCGGAAATATGGATTACACCCTGGAACGGCATTTATCCTATGCCGAAAGTGTACGCATTGTCAAACAGCATCGCGGAATTGCCGTTGGAAACGGAATCGTTTTTATGGCAATGTTGTTCATTCCCGTCATCGGGATCATCTTGGTCCTTCCATTATCTGTTACGGCAGCTAGTACTGAAACTATTGCTATTTTAAAAGAAACACGGCGGCTTGCCCCAAAAGAACCCACACAAAACCTATCGCAATGAAAGAACAGTTTGTCGCATACATCCGTTCCCTTCAAAACACCATAACTACTGCGTTGGAAGCTGTAGACGGTGTTGCTGCTTTTACCGAAGATCTATGGGATCGACCGGATGCAGTTACCGGGCAAACCACGGGAGGTGGCGGTGGCCGCAGTCGGGTCATCGAGAATGGTGCTGTATTTGAGAAAGGCGGTGTGAATATTAGTGAGGTGCACGGCAAGCTACCGGAATCCATGCAACAATACTTTGGTGTCACCAACGCCGATTTCTTCGCATGTGGATTGAGTTTGGTGCTCCACCCCAAAAATCCCTTTGTCCCAACCGTACATGCCAATTGGCGCTATTTTGAATTGTACAGTCCCGATGGAAATATTGTGGAACAATGGTTTGGAGGCGGACAGGACCTCACGCCCTATTATCTTTTTGAAGAAGACGCCAAACATTTTCATACAGTGTGCAAAGAAGCTTGCGACAGTCATCATCCCGATTTCTACGAACAATACAAAAAAAGATGTGATACCTACTTTTACAATGCACATAGAGAAGAGGCCCGAGGGATTGGCGGATTGTTCTTTGACTATTTAAAAACAACCGAAGACATGAGCATGCAAGATTGGTACGCTTTTGTGACAGAAGTTGGCAATAGCTTTTTGAAAAGCTACGTCCCCATTGTGGAAAAAAGAAAAGGACTTCCCTTTTCTGAAGCGAACAGGAACTGGCAAGAAATACGGAGAGGACGGTATGTGGAATTTAATCTCGTTCACGACAAAGGAACCTTATTTGGTCTAAGAACCAACGGCCGGATTGAGAGTATTTTGATGAGTTTGCCGCCAGTAGTGCAATGGAGATATGATTATCATCCAGATGTTGGTAGTGAGGAAGAAAAATTACTAGAAGTACTGAAACATCCTCGTGAGTGGATCGATTAACTTAAATGATTAGAGGTTCGTTCATGACTGAGCCTAAAATTGAGGCTCATCAGAACGGATAAAAATAAAAACAAACGTTATGTACCCATTAAGAAGAAACAGAAGACTGCGAACCTCAGAGAACATTCGAAGCTTAGTGCGTGAGACCATCCTTTCGCCTAAGGACTTCTTGGTGCCTCTTTTTGTCGTGGAAGGCAAAGGTATCAAAGAAGAGATCGCTTCCATGCCTAATTATTACAGATACAGCCTGGATCTTCTTGCCGGCGAGGTAAAAGATCTGGCTTCTCTGGGATTGAAATCGGTGTTGCTGTTCGTAAAGGTATCTGAGGATCGTAAAGACAATACCGGAAAAGAAGCACTCAATCCGGAAGGATTGATGCAGCGCGCCATAAGAACAGTGAAAGACGCAGTGCCGGATATGTTGGTAATGACCGATGTGGCCCTAGATCCTTATTCAAAATTTGGCCATGACGGGATCGTTTCAGAAGGAAGTATCGTAAACGATGACACCAATGCTGTTCTTGCCGAAATGGCGCTTTCGCATGCAAAAGCCGGAGCCGATTTCGTTGCACCCAGCGATATGATGGACGGACGTATCTTCGAGATACGCTCGCTTCTTGAAGACGAGGGTTTTTATGATACGGGTATTATGAGCTATAGTGCTAAATATGCCTCGGCTTTTTACGGTCCCTTCAGGGATGCGTTGGATTCGGCGCCTGTGAACATACAAAATGTACCTAAAGACAAGCAAACCTACCAAATGGATCCTGCAAACAGGAAAGAGGCAATTAAAGAGACCCTCATGGATATACAGGAAGGCGCCGATATTGTCATGGTTAAACCCGGCTTGTGCTATTTGGATATTGTTCGAGATATTCGTGATGCGGTAGATGTTCCTGTGGCGGTATACCAAGTAAGTGGAGAATACGCCATGGTAAAAGCTGCAGCTCAGAAAGGGTGGTTAGATCACGATGCAGTCATGTTAGAACAGCTTACGGCCATTAAAAGAGCCGGCGCGCATGTGATCGCTTCGTATTTTGCAAAGGATGTAGTGAAATTAACTTTATAATTATTACAGGGTTTTTCCTGTTTTTTAAAAGTATTCTCTTTTGTATTTTGCTAAGATATATTATATAAAAAATGACAGCGGTAATTGGAATATTAAATAAAAATGCTGTGGCAATCGCAGCAGATTCGGCAGTAACTATTACTGGAAGTAACGGAAGTAAAATATATAATACTGCAAACAAAATTTTTACATTATCAAAATATCATCCCGTATCAGTAGTTATATATAATTCCGCTAACTTTATTGCTACACCTTGGGAAATAATCATCAAACTATATAGAAATAAGCTAGGCAAGAATTCTTTTTCCTCATTAAAAGAATATTCAGAAGATTTTTTTAAATTTTTAAAATCAAATAATTTTTTCGCCAGTAAAGAGACAGTTGACCATTTTATTCAATCCTTAATATATTTTTCTATAGAAGATTTTGTTCGAAAAGCGTATGAATCTGCAATGACAAATGAAGAAAATTTAATTATTTCCTCAGAAAAAGATAGACTTAAAGTATTTAGAGAATATATAGTACAAATTCTTAATCAAGAGATAGTAGAATTAGAAAAAAGCGAACAACTTGAAGACTTTAAGTCACTTACAAAAGAACATTTTGATGAAATCACAAAAAAAACAATAAATAAAATATTTGATCAAGAATACAAAGAATTAGCTAATAAAAAAATTAGAGAAAAATACTCTATGTTTTTATTTAATTATTTTAAAAGCAAAATGTTTTATGGTCAATGGAGTGGCTTGATTTTTGCCGGTTATGGAGAAAACGAAATCTATCCTTCAACAATAAGCACAAAAGTAGCAAGTGTCTTTGATGATAAGATAAGGTTCTATACAGAACATGTTGAAAATATAAATGATAGTAATACTGGCTCAATAATGCCTTTTGCCCAAAGAGACGTAATAGATACTTTAATTACTGGTATTAGTCCCGATATAGACGAAACATTATTTTTTACATTTAACAAATTCTTAAAAGGGTATAATGATCAATTAATTAACTTAGTAATTGAAGCTAATCCTAAGTTAGCTGAAAATTTAAAAAAACTTGATATAAATAAAGTTTCAAAAGATTTTATAACTGAAATTAATAAGGTTAGAGATATTAAACATGTTAAACCTACTGTAAGTACAGTTTCGATTCTTTCTAAAGAGGATTTAGCCGAGATGGCCGAAAGTTTGATATATTTGACATATTTAAAAAGAAGAATTAGCTCTCATGAAGAATCTGTTGGAGGACCAATAGATGTTGCGTTGATCTCCAAAGGAGATGGATTTATCTGGATTAAAAGAAAACATTACTTTGAAGAAAAATTTAATCCCCAGTTTAATAGAAACTATTTTAACGCCTAAAGAATTAAAAAATGTTTACAAAAAGAAATAGAATAGAGCAAAGTAATCTTTCTCTTTCCTTTATAAAAAAGTTAACAGATAAAAATGAAAGAGAATCAATGTTGATTGATGCTGAAACTGATCCAGAAATAATTTCTGATATTATTTCAGAAAAGCTTTTAAAGACTGTTCAAAAGACTTTACGCTCTTAATCTAACTTTATAACTTTTTATTAATTCATCTGATGTTTCTATTCAATGAAGCACACGTTACTTTTCCTTTTCATGAGCTATGGAGTCGTCCTCTTTGGCCAGCAAATTACTGTAAAAACTGCATTTCTTGAAAAATGGGAAAACTCAAAAAGCTACTTGTTGACTATAGCCGAAGCCATGCCCGAAGAACTCTATGATTTTCGACCCACCGAACGGCAAATGACCTTTAAAGAGCAATTGGTGCACATGAAGAGCAATATGGATTGGCTGAGCTTGACCTACTTCACCCAAGAAACCTTCGATCGCTCGAACATACCTTTACCTGAAACCAAAGCGGCTACGATCACCCTGCTTACTGAAGCCTTCGAGAATACGGCTACCCTCATTCAAAACACTTCCGAAGCCGATTTTGAAGCGGTCGTGGATTTCTTCAGCGGACCCAAAAGCAAATTGCAGATCCTTAATCTGCTTCAAGATCATGTTAGCCACCATCGCGGACAGCTTATCGTCTACCTGAACCTCAACAATATAGCCCCGCCGCCTTACGTAGGCTGGTGATCTTTTCTGAAGAAATATTTAGCAAAACTTTTACAGTACGAATTGGTTTTTCGCATACATTTACCGCGTGAAACTGAGACACATTTGTAGTATCGTGATGCTGCTGTTTGCCTTCTTGGCAAGTACAACAGCATGGAGCTATTCGGTGCCCGAAAAGGCTTCGGAAGGTCAACTTGTTTCTGAAGCAGATACATTCAAGGACGTCCCGGCCAAATCGCTTACCATAGAGCATCAAGGGGTTTCAGAAGGATCTCAAATCAATTCCGAAGAGCAAATCCTTTCACTTGTATGGTTTACTTCTACTGTAAATTTTTCAGAAAAAACTACCCGAAAGGACACTCCGGTAGGCTATTTTTCTCGTGCACAGGACCTGCGCCGATTGCTATCGCTTCAAATTTTTCCTTTCCATTTTTTTTGGTGAGCACTGACTGTTTAAAGTGTTATTCCTACGTAAGAATAGCTACTGTGACTTTGTCACACCCTTAACATTCATTATTTCACTAAAAAATTATGCAACATGGAAACAAGTTCTGTCATTATTGACATCATCTTACTATCAATTATTATCGTACCCTTAGCATTTTTGGTTGTGTACACCACCCGCGGGGAAAAAAAGGCAAAAAGAAAACTGCAACAGCTTTGCAAAGCCAACGGAATCACGTTATCAACCTTCGAAATCAACGGAGATACATTGCTGGGTCTGGACCCCGAAGGAAAAAAATTGATTCTATCACACCGCAAAGACATCGAAAAAGAGTTTCAGGTGATCGACCTGCAAGAACTGAGAGAATGCCGCTTAAAGACCGTAAAACTATCTAAGCACACCTTAGATTGGGTGGGACTGGAATTGCTTTCAGCAACCACTAAAAAAGACATTCCTTTCTATCTTGAAGAAGATGAAGAAAGTCCCGCAACCGATTCTTTAGTATGTTTGCAGCGGGCAACGAAATGGGAAAAGATGATAAAACCCCTGCTAAAAGCATCATAAACAATAAAAAGGGCGGTATTTACCGCTCTTTTTTTGTAATTAACATTCCATTGTAGTAAAAAAGCGTTTAAATCTTTAATTTAGTCGAAACTTATATTCTAGCAATGACGCTACTTATCGTATACGCTGTACTTTCTATTTTCTTTTCTTTTTTGTGTTCTATTCTTGAAGCAGCATTATTAAGCTTCACACCCACATTTATTAGGGTGAAGACACAAGAAGGGAAACGCTATGCAACCGTTTTGGGGAATTTCAAAAAAGACATCGACAAACCGCTTATTGCCATACTTACCCTTAACACTGTGGCGCATACAGTAGGGGCCATATTGGTAGGGGTTCAAGCTGAAAAGCTTCCCTACAAGATTGATGTTTGGGGAGTCAATATCGTTGGGATTGTTTCTGCCATTATGACGCTGCTTATCTTAATTGTCTCGGAAATTATTCCCAAGACCATTGGTGCAACGTATTGGAAACGACTGGGTCCTTTTACGGCCATCTTTCTAAATGTTATCATTTTCCCGCTAAAATATACGGGAATCCTTTGGCTATTGATGCTTACTACAAAATTGATCGGTAAATCGGCACATGTGAGTACCATGAGCCGTGAGGAATTTATCGCCATCACCGATGCTGCCGAACAGGAGGGCGTTTTTGAAGAGAATGAAAGCGCAGTGATCAAGAACCTGCTCATTTTCAAATCGGTTACAGCCAAAAATGTGATGACCCCGTTTCCGGTGGTTACAAGCGAGGACGAGTCCATGACCTTAAGTGAATTTCATAATGCGCACAAGAACCTGCGTTTCTCGCGAATTCCCGTTTACAAAGAAAAGAGTTATAACATCACGGGCTTTATCCTGCGGGATGATCTGCTCGAAGAGATCGTAGAAGAACACGGCAGCAAGACTCTTAGTGATATTAAACGTGAAATGAACATTGTACAGGACGATACTCCTATTCCTAACTTATTCGACACCTTTATAAAAGAGCGGGCTCACATTGCCATGGTGGTTGATGAATTTGGCAATACTACCGGTATCGTGACCATGGAGGATATTATTGAAACCTTGCTTGGACTGGAGATCATGGACGAAAGCGACGCCATAGAAGATATGCAGGCGCAGGCAAGAAAGAACTGGGAGCGTCGTGCCGAGCGTATGGGAATTCAATTACAAGACCCTAACCTGGAAGAGAACGAAGAATGAAAACGGGTTGGCTCGAAAGTCCGATAGGACTCATACAATTGGAAGGAACTGCTTCGGGACTTGCCAAGGTATCTTTTGTTTCCGCTTCGGAAGGTATGGCTTCGGAAATTCCTTCCGAATTGGAAGAGGCAGCAAAACAACTTACGGAGTACTTCGCCGGAGACCGCTCTCATTTTACCATCGCACTTGCAGCTGAAGGGACCGAATTTCAGAAGAGAGTATGGAAACTACTTACCCAAATTCCCTTCGGAAAAACAGTTTCCTATCAAAGTATGGCCAACCGGCTTGGCGATCCGAAAGTCATTCGTGCTGCTGCAGCTGCCAACGGAAAAAATCCTATCGCTATTCTAATTCCTTGTCATCGCGTTATTGGAAGTGACGGTTCGTTAACCGGGTATGCCGGCGGTTTGGAACGTAAAAAGTGGTTGCTGGCGCATGAAAACCCCGTAAAGCAGACTTCGTTATTCTAAACAGATGAAAAGATTCCTTCTTTGGTTCGTCGGTATATTGATAAGCATTGTGATTTTATTGTACATAACCGATTACAACTATATCCTTAAAGGCGTACGTGTAGTTTACCTAACGGGACACACTACCGCTTTTATCGATGATCATGTGTATTTTGAGAACGACACGATCCAGACGGGGACTGCGGCCCAACCGTGGCCAATTCATAATGAGTACAACACTATGGCACCTACCCGAAGACTCATGGAACTCAACAAGGAGTTAGGAACTGTGGCTTTTTTGATCATCAAGAACGATAGCCTTTGGTATGAAAACTATGCTGAGGGTTATGGCCCAAGGTCCCAAACCAATTCGTTTTCCATGGCGAAAAGCATCACTTCGGCCTTGTTGGGTAAGGCTATTAAGGACGGTTATATCACCGGACTGGAGCAGCCGGTCTCTGCGTTTTTTGAAGCATTTAAAGGCAGCAACATGACGGTTGGCGACCTCTCCTCCATGGCCTCAGGACTCGATTGGGACGAATCGTACACAAGTCCGTTTAGCGTTACAGCTCGTTCTTATTACGATGATGACTTGGCGGAAACCATACGCTCTTTAAAAGTGGTGGACACCCCTGGACAAGGTTTCAAATATTTAAGTGGAAATACACAGCTGCTTGGCATGGTGATAGAAAAAGCCACCGGAAAGCGGCTGGCAGCATATCTTTCAGAAAGTTTTTGGATCCCAATGGGGTTTGAGCAATCGGCCTTATGGCAGGTGGACGATGCAACACATCAATTGGTAAAAGCGTATTGTTGTATTGCGGGAAATGCTAGGGATTTTGCGCGATTTGGAAAATTATATAGTGATCATGGTCGATGGAACGGCGCACAACTGTTAGACTCCTCCTTTGTTGCACAGTCAATCACTCCAAGATTTAAAGCGAATCCGGAGTATGGCTATGGTTTCTGGTTGAGTGACCATTTAGATAAAAAAATCTTTGTTATGCGTGGTATCTTGGGGCAATATGTAATCACAATTCCCGAAGATGAGCTTATTATTGTTCGTTTGGGACATGAAAGAGGGGAGAAAAACGAGCTGCCTTTTAGTGAAGATTTCTACACCTATTTGGAGGAAGTCTATGAAATGATCGAACACCATTAGATTTTTTTGTATTTTTAAAACTCCAACTTCCCTCTTATTTTTCGCAACATGATCACACGTCTCCATTTGGAACATGTTCTTTTTTTGGATATAGAGACCGTTCCACAGCACGCTCAATACGATGAACTCGATGCTACGGCAAAATCTCTTTGGGAGTTAAAAACGCAATACCAACGCAAGGATGACTTCACGCCGGAAGCGTTCTACGACCGAGCCGGGATCTGGGCAGAATTTGGTAAAATTATTTGTATTTCTGCAGGATATTTTGTCCTAAAAGGGGATACGCGACAGTTTAGGGTAACCAGTTTACACGGTGAGGAAACGTCCATCTTAAAGGAATTCAAAGTACTTTTGGAGACCCATTTCAATAAACCCCAGCACGTGTTGTGTGCGCACAACGGGAAGGAATTCGATTTCCCTTACATCGCCAGACGTATGATCATTCATGGCATACCGTTACCGTTCAAGTTGGATCTCTTCGGAAAAAAACCATGGGAAGTTCCACATTTAGATACCATGGAACTGTGGAAGTTTGGTGACTATAAAACCTTTACATCGTTAAAGTTGATGGCGTATGTATTAGGTATCCCTTCACCTAAGGATGATATCGACGGAAGTCAGGTACGTGATGTGTATTACAATGACGGAGATATCGATAGAATTATTGAATACTGTGAAAAAGACACTGTCACTGTCGCTCAAATCTTTTTAAGACTTCGCAATGAGTCATTGCTGAGGGAAGATGAGATACGCTCTGTTTGATTCATTTTTCATCTCAAATTGAATAAAATAGACTAGTTCCTCCTTTTTTTTGTAGTTTTAGGGCTCATTTTTAAAACGAAGTTATGAAAGAGATACATTTTTCGGCTAAAAGAGCAGCGCTGGTATTGAGCCTTTGTGCTTTCCCTGTGTTCTTTGCCTGTAAAGAAGATTCAAAAAAAGAAAGTCCCGCTACGGAAACATCTTCCGAAGCGCCTATTAAAACAGAAGCCGCGACTCCTGCTGCCGATGGCGATGTTGCCTTGAATCCTGCACACGGGCAACCGGGGCACCGCTGTGACCTTCCTGTGGGTGCACCTTTAAATGCAACAAATGTCAATACCACAACCAAAAGCCAATCGCCCTTGTTAGATACTTCGGGTTCCTCCAATGGAACAACCGCAAAGGTGAATCCGCCGCATGGACAACCGGGACATCGTTGTGATATTAAGGTTGGTGACCCTCTTTAATTACTATAACGAACAGGATATAGGAAATTTTTCTTCTTAAAATAAAAAACCCCTTGATGTACATCAAGGGGTTTTCTGTTATCAAAATGATTTATCATTCTTTAATGAAACGCTCGATGAATTTTTGATCACCTGCATTCACTTCAATAATATAAGCTCCTGTTTGTAGTGCCGATACATCGATCGTATTGATGAAAGCACCTTTTAGGATCACTTGTCCTACCAGATTGTAGATCACGTAATCGGTGGCAGTTACTTGCAACACTTCAACATTTAACAATTCTCTTGTTACCGGATTTGGATATATGGAAAATACCCCTTCAGCATCCGGAGTGCTATCTACAGCCGCTATAGGAGATTCTCCACCATCGTCATTCGAATTATTCCCGGCACCAATAACAACTGTATAATCTTCTACTTCTCCATAAGTGAAGGATTCACAAGCTGTAGGAATTGCGTTGTATTTCATGGACACTCGCATTCTCGTTGGTCCTACCGAAGCCCCTGCGGGAACGGTAAAGGATCCTGAAATTGGCGTAGCTGTTGTAGCTGCACGAGAATAGACCAATTCATTTGCATCGCCAAAATCACCATCACGATTGTAGTCGATCCATACAGCATAACCTTCAGCATAGATCGTCCCGGTCCAAGCCGGAGTGATCGTAATAGTATTGGTCGAATTTAAGTTAGTCGATAAGGATGTGAAGTCTCCGTAACCTCCCGTTGAAGCTCCCGTGGCATTATTGATACTTCCCAATTGTACCCTTTGGATGTATTCGTCGGAAGTATTATTTCCGTTCGAAGCACAATATCCTGTTGGCGGAACCAAGCCTGCCGTTAGCGATATATTATCTATCGCAATGTCTGCCTGCCAAGTTGAACCTGTCAATCGATTGAATCGCAATTGAACACTTCCTCCGGTATAAGCAGCCAGGTCGATATTTGCATTCAACCATGCATTGCCTTTGTTCCCGGTTTGACTCCAAATACCTGTCCAAGAAGCTCCATTATCGTCACTTGCCTCCAGCGTGATACTTCCCATATCATTTGCGCCATACATGTGATAGCTAAAATTGAAGCTCGCAGCAGTTTCACCGCTTAGATCAAAACACGGAGAGTTAAGGATCGCGCGTTTGCTTGGGTAGTTTGGAGAAGAAGCTTCTACATACATATACCAAGAGCCGGCAGCACCGCTTGACGGTCCTGTATTACTTGAAGGTGTTCCTCCTGAATCGCGTGTCCAGTTGATATCATCGGCAGTTGATTGCGTCCATCCCCCCAGTCCGCTTTCAAAACTTTCAGTATAAGGGAAGCTGGCAATTCCACCCGTACACCCTCCTGTACTTCCACCAGTGGTAGTAATACTAACCGTATTACTTGCTGTGGAAATATTTCCTGCTGCGTCCTTGGCCCGCACACTAAAAGAATAGGCAGTTCCCGCCAATAGGCCGGTAACCTGAGCGGTTGTTCCTGTAACAGAGCCAATATTCGTTGCTCCTTGATATACGTCGTATCCTGTCACTCCTACATTATCTGTAGATGCATTCCAAGAAAGATCTACTGTTGTATCTGTAATGTTGGAAGCCGATAAACTTGTTGGAGCCGAAGGTGCCTGAGTATCCGGTGGTGTGTTTGTAGTCACATTCACAGTATTGCTATAGCCAGAAACATTTCCGGCCGCATCACGTGCTCTCACGCGGAAGGTGTAGGCGGTAGCAGCTGTAAGACCCGTTATTTGTGTCGAGGTTCCGGTAACTGTACCTAAGTTGGTTGATCCTTGGAATACGTCATAGCCCGTCACTCCCACATTATCAGTAGATGCATTCCAAGACAGGTTCACCGTAGTTTCGGTCACACCGGAAGCTGAAAGTCCTGTAGGATTGGTAGGCGCTTGTGTATCAGGTGTCGATCCCATAATATTCACTGTATAGTCCTCAACTTCACCATAGGTAAAAGTTTCACATGACGTAGGAATGCCGTTGTATTTCATAGAAACTCGCATCCTTGTATTTCCGTCTGTTGCAGAAGCAGGAATCGTAAAGCTTCCGCTTACCGGTGTACTTGTGGTTGCTGCAAGGCTCCATACTTGTTCTCCGGCGTCTCCGAAATCACCATCCTGATTGTAGTCTATCCAAACGGCGTAGCCTTCAGCATACACTGTACCGGTCCAGGTGGGGGTCACAGTGATCGTGACATTGTCCGATTTCGTAAGGTTGGTACTAATATTGGTGAAATCTGAATATCCATTCCCCGACCCACTGGTATTATTGATTGTTCCCAGCTGTACACGGCTAATGTACTCGTCATTGACATTGTTCCCTTGTGAGGCACAGTAATTTAGCTGTACCTGCGTGGTTGTAAAGTTCACGGAAGCCGAATACGGAGAAGTCGTTCCATCGTTACATTTGCTTCGTACTTGGGCTTCGTAAGAGGTCTCTGCTGTCAATCCGTTAAGAGTAGTAGAAGTTCCTGCTGAAGCAACTGTTGTCCATGTGCTGGTTCCTGCAACGCGATAGCGCACATCGTAGGTTGCAGCCGATACGGCATCATAACTAATTATAGCTGAGTTCGATCCTATCCCGCTCACATTCACATTGCTTGGAGTGGTTGCAGTACAAACAGCACCACTATCTATGATTCCGGTAACAATTAAACTGTAATTCTGGCTCCCGCCACTAAGAGACCCTTTGTGGGTGATCGTAATGGTATACGTTCCTGAAGCATTTCCTACCGAAATTCTTTCAAAAGGATCCACATTGTTATCTCCTAGTCCATTTGTAGTTACACCTGTTAAACGGTAGGGGAAGTAGGTCGTACCTCCTTTAGAAACACGTATATCCAAATCATTTACCAAACGAGGTGTGTTCGAGTTGGTTTGTGTTGTGGCCGTTCCTGCTGGGTCTGTCCATGAAATAGAGGCCATTAAATCATTTACTCCGTCAGAATCCACAGTGATGGTATAGGTTTGTCCGGCTGTAAGTGTCAATTCTTCGATCTTTGAATTGACACCTTCGGCAGTGATGGCTTCGGCAGCCCGCTTTGCATTCAACAGTCCCCATCCGTAGACAGCATCAGGACCGGTAGGTCCTGCATCGTCTGCAGTATGTAGTGCCAATCCTTTTAAGGTTGCTGCACGCATATAATTTCCGAAGGTATTGTTTGCATGTTGCTGCAATAACAGCAGTGTTCCAGCTACGTTGGGTGAAGCCATGGATGTTCCCGAGATGGTTCCGTAGGCTGTATTGCTCGAATCGTAGGTTGAAGTAACAGAGGTACCGTTTCCTGTGATATCCGGTTTAATTCGGTAATCGTCGGTAGGACCTTCACTGCTCGAGCTGCTAATAGTGACACTTATCAAATTACCACTTCCGTCGATATTGGCATCTTGACCATTTGCCACAACCAAGTTATTCTTGGAAGTAGAATGACCTGTAAGTTTATCGTATGCCGAATTGCCATCCAGGGGTGCCCCGTTGTAACCGTTGTTATTACCATCATTACCCCCTGCTACTACCATAAGGTAATAAGGTGCATTGTACATGATCTGATCCCAATCGCGAGATTCTGTGATGTAGGCTCCAAAATAATAGTCGGGAACCAAATCGGACCGATACCCGTAGCTGTGGTTAGATAGAAGCATCCCTGCTGCCGCGGCAGCCGTTGCTTCTGCTTTATCATCATTCCACATGTATCCTCGAACCCGTGAATGCGGTGCCATCCCTTTGGCATTCGCCTGAACACCGGACGCTGTAATCGTTCCCGTCACGTGCGCCGCATGGTAATTAAGTTGCGTGCCTCCTTCGGAAGCAGCGTCTTCTACGGTTACTCGGTTGGTACCACCCGGACCGTCATATTCTTGGTGCGATACGCGTGCGTGACCCCCGTCCCATACATAACAGATCATGCTTTGACCGTCAAGTGAAAGTCCAAGACCGCCCCCGCTATTCAAATAATTGGCTCTTGTAGAGATCGCAGCGTTCACATTGAACGTACGATAATAGATAGGACTGCCGTCCGGAGCAATGTATTGAAGTTCTGCAATGCCTCCGTCCGGAAGGATCAAACGTTGTTCTAAATTACGCTGTTGCGCTATTGTGGCTGCCTCCTGTTTTTGTAAGGTTGCTTTGGAGCGAAGTGAACTTTCCAATTGATCCAATGCTTGCACATCGTATCTACTGGTAATTTTTTCACGTTCTGTAGGTGTTTGTGCAAATAGCATCCCACACGTTAAGAGTGCCGAAGCTACTAGAAATGGCTTCGGAAAAATAAATTTTTTTCTCATAATGTTAGGTTTGATTAAAATTAAACATGGTTCGATTTATTTATAGGATTTAAAGCCGAATAAAAAGCAAAGTTTTTGCTACTATGCTTTCTAATTGCTAAGGATAGGGAGTATTTATAAATAGATCCGTACGAAAAAAGCAATTTAATTATGAAATTAAAAATCTTTTCGATAAACGGCATTAAGAATTTATTAACAATGAGCTATGTAGCTTGTAAAACCTTAGGGTTTTATTGGGATGCTTTGAAATTTTATACGGTGAGTATAAAAATCCTATCTTTGAACTAATGAGGCAACATCCATTATTGACTGTACAGGATCTTTCTGTTTCCTTTGGCTCTAAAAAGTCTAAAGTCACAGTTGTTCATGGTATTTCTTTTGATGTTTCTGAAAATGAGATCGTAGGAATTGTAGGAGAATCGGGCTCCGGGAAATCGGTCACATCCATGGCTGTGATGGGGCTTCTTCCAAAAAAAACCGGGCAATGTACGGGGGAGATCATTTTCGACGGAAAAGACCTGTTAAAACAAGAAGCAAAAGTATTGCGCACCATTAGAGGCAAGGAGATCGCCATGATCTTTCAGGAACCCATGAGTGCATTAAATCCTTCGCTCACCTGCGGGTTTCAGGTTTCGGAGATTCTTCGGCATCATGAGAGATTAAATGCTTCGGAAGCGAAAAAAGAGACCCTTTCCCTGTTCGAAAAAGTAAAACTTCCACGGCCTCGAGACATTTTCAGCAGTTATCCGCATCAAATTAGCGGAGGTCAAATGCAACGTGTCATGATCGCCATGGCCATTGCCTGTAAACCTAAATTGTTAATTGCCGACGAGCCAACAACCGCTTTGGATGTAACCGTTCAAAAAGAGATCTTATTGCTGTTAAAAGCACTTCAGAAAGAGACCCACATGAGTCTGCTTTTTATTTCTCATGACCTAAGTTTGGTATCGGAGATCGCAGATAAGGTGATAGTGATGTATCAAGGCGAGGTCGTAGAACAAGGTGCTGTCGAGCAAATTTTTAAAAATCCGAAAAACCCTTACACGAAAGCATTATTAGCATCGCGACCCACGCTTGACAAACGCTTGGCAAAATTACCCACGATTGCTTCATTGGCGAACAAGACATTTTTTCCTTCCGAAATAACACCGCAGCAGCGCGCCATGCGGCACAAAGCGCTCTATACCAAACCTCCGCTTCTAGAGATACGCAATTTAGAGAAGGCTTATTATAGCAATGCCGGATTCTTTCAGAAAAAAAGAATTGTAAAGGCCGTTGACGGGGTAAGTTTTAAGGTTTTTGAAGGCGAGACCTTAGGGTTAGTGGGTGAATCGGGTTGTGGAAAATCTACCTTAGGAAAAGCAATCCTACAACTGGACAAAGCAACCGCCGGGAGCATACTGTATCGCGGAAAATCTTTAGAAGCATTGTCTCATTCAGAAATCAGGAAGCTGCGCAAAGAGCTTCAGCTTATCTTTCAAGACCCTTATTCTTCTTTGAATCCTCGAATAGTAATTGGAGAAGCATTATTGGAGCCTATGAAAGTACATCGCATTGGTCGTGACAAAAGGGATCGTAAAAGAAGGGCTCTAAATTTATTAGAGCGGGTAGGGTTGGATGAATCGTATTATTACAGATATCCGCATGAGCTATCCGGCGGCCAGCGACAGCGGGTAGGCATTGCACGTACCATTGCCATGGAACCAAAACTGGTTATTTGTGACGAATCGGTATCGGCATTGGACATATCGGTACAAGCACAGGTGCTCAATCTATTGAACGAGCTGAAAGATGATTTTGGATTTACCTATATCTTTATCTCACATGATCTCGCTGTGGTGAAGTATATGGCAGATCAACTGATTGTGATGAAAGAAGGCGCCATTGTGGAAATGGGTGATGCCGACGAGATCTACGCCAACCCCACACAATCCTATACCAAGCGATTGATCGATGCCATCCCAAAAGGAATTTAATCAATAAAAAAAGCCCCGTTCTAACCTCACAAAGAACGGGACTCACTATTTGAATCATGAAAGATTCGGGGGTAATGTACTCTCTAAAAAATTACATCAATAAAAAAACTTTTTTTGCTACGTACAATACATTTCGCAAGAGACGCATGGTACTTTTTAAAGAACATACAATAGGTTTCATAAGTAGGTTATGTTAGTTACGTTTGGGACTGCTAATATGATATCTTTTTTAAATAAAAACGATTAAATGCATTATAATTCGATGAAATGCATTTTATTTTAACATATTAAGAATACTGTTAAGTTTTTTCTTACAAATAGGAAATAAAAAAACCAATGTTCTCACATTGGTTAAGAGGGCTTTGTATTCGGTTAGAAGACGATCTCCGGGATGGTCCCTTCCACGATAAGATCACCCTCGGTAGCTTCTTTTATTTGTTCGACAGTTACACCGGGGGCTCGCTCCAATAGTTTAAATTGATTGTCTACAATTTCAAGAACACACAAATCGGTAACGATCTTTTTCACGCAGTTCACCCCTGTAAGAGGCAGGCTGCACGCCTTTAACAATTTAGAGTCTCCGGCGCGGTTGGTATGCATCATCGCTACGATGATATTCTCTGCAGAAGCCACCAAATCCATAGCGCCGCCCATTCCCTTCACCATCTTTCCGGGTATCTTCCAATTAGCGATGTCGCCGTTTTGTGCTACTTCCATAGCCCCTAAAATGGTTAAGTCTACATGTTGACCACGGATCATTGAAAAACTCATAGCGGAGTCAAAAAAAGATGCCCCCGGCAATGCGGTAATCGTTTGTTTCCCAGCATTAATAAGATCGGGGTCCTCTTCCCCTTCGAATGGAAACGGTCCCATTCCCAAAATGCCATTCTCACTCTGAAACTCAACTTCAATATCGTTACGCACAAAGTTAGCTACCAATGTAGGTATCCCAATCCCGAGGTTCACATAATAACCATCCTTTACCTCCTTTGCAATACGCTGTGCGATCTGTTCTTTGGATAAACTCATTTTATTTCTTTCTTACAGTTCGTTGTTCAATTCGCTTTTCATATCGTTCTCCCTGAAAGATGCGTTGCACGAAAATACCGGGAATGTGAATATGATTGGGGTCCAATGTACCGGCGGGAACGAGTTCCTCAACTTCGGCAACGGTAATAGTGGCGGCTCCGCACATATTCGGGTTAAAATTGCGAGCCGTCCCTTTAAAGATAAGATTACCGGCCGTATCACCCTTCCATGCCTTCACGAAAGCAAAATCGGCTTTAAAAGCGTGCTCAAGAATATGCATTTTGCCATTGAATTCCCTTGCTTCTTTTCCTTCTGCTACTTCAGTTCCATAGCCGGCAGGTGTATAGAATCCGGGAATCCCGCTTTGTGCCGCTTGACAACGCTGCGCCAAAGTTCCTTGCGGGATGAGCTCTACTTCTAACTCGCCACTTAACATCTGTCGTTCAAATTCGGCATTTTCCCCAACGTAGGAAGAGATCATTTTTTTGATTTGACGTTTCTGAAGTAACAACCCAAGTCCAAAATCATCGACGCCCGCGTTATTGGAAATACATGTAACATTCTTTACCCCGCGTTTTACAAGCTCCGCGATCGCATTCTCCGGGATACCGCTGAGGCCAAAGCCTCCCAGCATGAAGGTCATGCCATCTGCAATACCTTCGCACGCTTCGGAAACATTGGCAACCGTTTTATTGATCATATTCGTATTTTTTTCTGAAAAAACCTTCGGTGTAAAGAACCGTCGGATCTGATTAATTTTTTATAAAAATACTGAAATTGCTTCAGAAAAACGCGGATTAAAAACGCCCATTTACAAAAAAACCCGATCGGAAGATCGGGTTGCTGTTTTATTCAGAATTGCTAGAAATCCAACTCATCGGGTATGCCTTCCACATCCGAATTTCCTTCACGGAATGCACCGCAATCGGTAATAATGGAAAGGTTTGACGGTCGGGGAAATCGCCCTTTGGATACGCCCAACTCTTCATTTTCATAGCATTTACGCATATAGATCGCCCAAATAGGCAAGGCCATGGTTGCTCCTTGTCCATAAGCGGTAGATCCGAAATGTGTAGCGCGGTCTTCGCCACCAACCCATACCCCTGTAACCAGGTTGGGAACCATCCCCATGAACCATCCATCGCTGTTATTTTGAGTGGTCCCGGTCTTTCCGGCTATAGGATTTTCAAATTTATAGGGATATCCGGTCACGGCATTTTTGTATACAGCTGCACCTTCGCGACCGGAGCCTCGCAACCTGCTTCCCGATCCTGATTGTGTTACACCTTCCATAAGGCTCACTGTGACATAGGCTGTCTCATTTCCAATGACATCCCGTGTTTCCGGTACATTTTGGAACAAGACGGTTCCATTCTTGTCTTCAATACGAGAGATCAAGGTAGGCTTCACAAATACCCCTTCATTGGCAAAGGTGCTGTATGCTCCCACCATCTCATACAATGATACATCGGGTGTTCCCAAAGCGATCGATGGAGCGACCGGCATGTCTTTGGTATCTACGTCCATCTTTTTAACAAGATCAATCACCGGTTGCGGACCTACTCTATCGATCAATCGCGCTGTAACCGTATTGATGGATTGTGCCAAAGCGCTGCGCAAGGAGACCATGCCCCCGTATCCTCCGCCGGCATTCTTGGGTGTCCAAGGTTTCAGCAGGCCGTACTTGCCTGCCGGTATCGTATACATGGTATTAGGCAAAGTGTCGCAGGGCGACATGTGCATTTGGTCGATTACCGTAGCGTAGACAAAGGGTTTGAAGGTAGAGCCTATTTGACGCTTCCCCTTCTTCACCATGTCGTACTTAAAGTGTTTGTAATTGATGCCGCCAACCCAAGCTTTTACTTCGCCTGTTTGAGGTGTCATTGACATTAAGGAAGCCTGTAGAATCGATTTATAGTACCGTATCGAATCCATTGGTGTCATGGTGGTATCGATGTCGCCTTTCCAAGAAAAGATGCTCATAGGTGTCTTCTTTGAAAAGCTCTTAATGATCTCTGCTTCCGATTTGCCTTGCGCTTTCATCACTTTCCATCGGTCGCTTCGACGCATGGCGGTATTCAAGATCGTTTCGGTCTCTTCGGGCGTAATATCTCGAAAAGGAGCCGTTTTGTTCTTCTCGTTCTGCTTCGCAAATTCTTTTTGGAGGTTTGCCATATGCATGGTCACGGCTTCTTCGGCATATTCCTGCATCTTAGAGTCAATGGTGGTATATACCTTTAAGCCATCACTGTATATATCGTAGTAGGAACCGTCACTTTTCGGGTTTTCTTTGATCCAATCGGCCATAAATGCGCGGGCATACTCCCTAAAGTAGGTAGCAATCCCTTCGTCATGCCCTTGAGGCGTGAATTTGATGTTGAGCGGTAATGCTTGCAAGGAATCTTTAACTTGTTCGGTTATATAATCGTATTTGGCCATCTGTGCCAACACTACATTCCTACGATTGCGAACACCTTCGGGATTTCTGCGCGGATTATACAAGGATGAATTCTTGAACATCCCAACCAAAACTGCCGAT
>NZ_CAXAXI010000022.1:0-47244 GCF_963972995.1 uncultured Altibacter sp. | reverse complement strand
TCCATTTGGACGAGAACGGAATTAAATACGGAAGTGAGACCAACCACTACTTCGCAACAGCGGGTTATGTGTTCCAAGCCTCAGAAAATGTGAAGATTAAACCTTCAGTTATGGTAAAGTCGGCTTTCGATGCGCCGGTCTCTTTCGACGGGAACCTCAATGCACTATTCTATGAGAAATTTGAAATAGGAGCTTCATACAGACTAGACGATTCATTTAGCGGTATCGTTGGTTTCCAAGCGACTCCGGCCATTCGTATAGGATATGCCTACGATCATGTCGTTTCAGATATCAACGTGGTAAGTGATGCCTCTCATGAGATCATCCTAACATTCGACCTTATCTTTAACAAGCGTGCAATGCGTTCACCTAGATACTTCTAATCACTAATCTAAGTTCATTCAAAATGAAAAAAATATATACATTTCTCTTACTCATAGTGGTCTGCACCACTGTGGCCACGGCACAAAATAAAGACACTAAAAAAGCAGACGATCTGTACGATAAACTATTGTACACCGATGCTGCTGAAGCGTATCAAAAATTGCTGAAAGATGGAAAAGCCGGACGTTATGTGTTCGAGCGTCTTGGCAACAGCTATTATTATCTAAACGATACTAAAAAAGCCGAAACCTATTATCGTCGTGTCGTGAAAGGCAAGGATGTAGACGCCGAAACGGTCTACAATTATGCCCAGGTCTTGAAGGCCAATGGTAAATACAGCGATTACACTACTTATATGCAGCAGTTCGCCGAAATGAAGCCTAACGATTCCCGAGCCATGGAATTCATGAAGAGCCCTAATTTTGTCCCTACCTTAGCGGAGGCGGAGGCAAAATTTTCTGCTACCAACCTAAAGGATATCAACACCGAATACTCAGAATTTGGAGGAACTGTAGTAGGTAAGAACTTCTATTTTTCTTCAGCAAGAAATACCACCCGAAAAAAATACGGATGGAACGAAGAGCCATTCCTAGATATCTATAAAGCCGATATTGTGGGAGGTACTGTGAAGAACGCTACATTGGTTGAAGGAGGAGATCTTAACACAAAATACCATGAAGGTAATGTTGCAATTTCCCCCGATGGCAAAAGAATGTACTTCGATAGAAACGATTACTTTAACGGCGATTACGAGACCAGCGAAAGCGGGATCAACCAGATCAACCTATACTATGCCGAAAACATCGATGGTGTATGGCGTGGCATCCAATCGGTTCCTTTTAATAACAGTGAATACTCAACAGGTCATCCTGCACTTAGTCCGGATGGAAATACGTTATATTTCGTGAGTGATATGCCCGGCGGAAAAGGAATGAGCGATATCTACAAGGTAGCCGTGAACAAGGACGGAAGCTTGGGAACACCCGTGCGTTTAGGAGATCATATTAATACCGAAGGAAAAGAGGTCTTCCCTTCTGTAGACAGTAACGGAACCTTGTATTTTTCAAGTAACGGCCACATGGGACTTGGAGGGCTGGACGTTTTTGCAGCAGAGGCTTCAGGAAGCGATTTTGAAACCCCTAAAAACTTAGGAAGTGGTGTAAATAGTGCCGATGATGATTTTGCCTTTACATACGACCCTGCTACCAAAGAAGGATACGTTTCTTCCAATAGAAAGGGAGGAAAAGGAAGTGATGATATTTACGCTGTTAAGGAGATCGAAATTCCTTGCAATGTCACCATCAATGTTCAAGTGATGGATGAATATACAGACACTCCAATAGCCGGTGCACGTGTTGATCTCTATGACGCTTTTGAAAACAAGATAAGCTCAAAAACTACCGGCGATGATGGGAAGGTTGACTTCTTGGCAGAATGTGATAAAGAGCATGTTATACAAGCATTGACCAAAGGGTATGAACCCAATGCTATTACGGAAACCAAAGGAAAGGCGAAAGAAGTTCGAAACAGCATGCTCGAACTGCGTCCTATCGAAGCCATTATTGTGGACGATAAAGTACAGTTGGATCCAATCTTATTCGATCTTGGAAAGCATAACATTAAACCACAGGCGGCCTTTGAACTGGATAAATTGATCGCTATCATGCAGAAGTATCCAAAGATGAAGATCAAAGTGGAAGCACATACAGATAATAGAGGGAATGATGCTTCCAATCTCGAATTATCTGAACGACGCGCTCAAGCTACTGTGCAATACGTAATTTCAAAGGGGATTGATGCAAGCAGAATTAGCGGCGAGGGATTTGGAGAGACCAAACCAGCTGTTGATTGTGGCACCAACTGCAGCGATGCCGAATACCAAAAAAATAGACGTTCTGAATTTATTATCGTGGAACGCTAGGTCATTTTCAACTAAATAACCAACCATCAACCAAAACCCCTTCGTAATTGAAGGGGTTTTATTTTTCTTTGTGTCTACATACAGCGCTTTTGTTTTCTAAAGATCAAGCTTCAGTTGTTTTAATTAGCTTCCTAAGTTTAGGCAAAAACTTCTTTGCTAAGCTTCCGTAGAAAATCACAAGGGTTAGTAACCCTATTATTCAGAAGCATTGTATTAGAATTAGCCAATTCGTTTTTAACGCGACCCCCTTCAGAAAATATAGCTCATAAAAAAACCTCCCGAAATTGGGAGGTTTTATTTATATATCAATCGATTGATTAGTTCGAACGAATCTCGATCTCATCAAGCTCATAGGTTCCATCGAACGCTGCCTCACCACTACCGGTATATTTCCAGGCAATGTACCCGCTTCCGGTGATACAAGACAGATCTACATTTCCGGAGGTGAACCAGTCACCAAAAAATTCTCCGTCCTCAACGACATAAGCATCCGAAAGTAAGCTCCACGTTGCCGAAGTGATGGTTGCAGGATTTCCGTCCCAATCACTTGAAAACAGGACCTCTAGTGTACTACCGTCACTAAAGCTGTTGGAGGTCTTAAAAGTAATGGTTTCCCCATCCTGAGCGTCAAAATTGACCTCGGGAGTGATCAACCAGCCAATTGATGCATCATCACCGCTGTTAAAGGAGCCCATACGCGCAGAAATTCCTAAAGATGCGTTGGTACCATCGTCAAAATAGGCTTCCCATGTTTCGGTACCAGCCTCAATATAATTAGTCCATCCATTTCCTGAAATGGGTGAGCCTGTACTTTGTGTTTCGAAGAAATCACCGAACAATACATTAGAACCAACGCTAGACACCAAGCCGCAATTTACTTCCATCGGATCGCACCGCTCAGTACTGTCAAAATTAATGGAAGTAGGATCGTTTACAGTCACATTCAGTTCATCACCAAAGAAGTTGTAGGTCAACAAACCATCAAGGGTTCCCCTGCCAGTGGGCAGCAACAATGACTTGTAGTCAGCAAATGTAGACGTGCTGAAGACAACGGTAGCTCCTGTCGCACAACTTTCCAAAAGACGTTCTCCGTCAAATTGGTCATCCGGTTCTGCAGCAAAGGTCTTTGGGTCTGCTCCCAAAACTTCGTTGCGGTTAAATTGTACATCATTTAAACGAATGTACAGGTTTGTGAGTTCTGCATTAAAATCGTTGATTGAAAGTGGCAATGGCACGATTTCTTTCACCTCAGGGTCTCTTGTGATCACATCGAACAAGTTTGATTCTGCGATCTTCGCAACATCATTTCCGTCACGCACACCCAAGGCTAAAACACCACTGTCGAAAGCAACACTTAAATTCTCTAACTTCACGAATACTTTTCTACCAAACTCGTAAGTTGTAAACAACGGATTGACGTCTGCCAACACCTTTACTCCCGCATTTGGATTTTGAAAATCGTTTTGCAGCACAAGTTCCTCGAAGAAATTACCTGCTTCATCGCTTGAGATCACGTATCCAACAATGTATTTGTCGTTATCGGGATTGTTTTCGTTGAAGGTAAGTATATTGTTTCCGTTGCTATTGATCTCTTGTTCCAAAAGATCGCGTAGTGTAGCAATGTCGATCACTTTCGTTTGGTCGATTGTAACCGGCTCAATTTCTTGAGAAGGTACATCAAATTCGTCATCCTTAACACAAGACACTACTACTACCAGTGCTAGGATAAGGGTAAAAAGTTTATAAAAATTTGCAGTTTTCATTAGGTATAATTTATTTTTATTTTAATTAGAATCGAACATAAAGGTTAACATAATAGGTTGTTCCATTTCCGAAGAAATAACGAGAACCGAACACCGGCGTATCGCGTTTGCTTTCTTCCAAAAGGGAGCGGTAATCTGCATTACGGGAATCCTCGAATCCACCGGTAATGTACTCTTCGCCAAGAACGTTGTTGATGGTCGCGAAGAAACCAACATAATAATCTTTGATCTTCCAAGATTTCCCCCCCACCACGTTAAAGAGCATATAATCATCAAACTCTTCTTGTTGTAATAACGTTCGGGCTATTTCCTCATCGTAATCGTTAAACGGTTGCCCGGCGAAATCAGTAGTGAACCCGGCAGATCTTCTCAAGGTACTTACATCAATATACGCATTTGAAAAATAATTTCCGGTGACACCCACCCACCAAAAATCGGGGTCACGGTATTCAAAGCCTAACTGGTAGGCTCTTTCCGGACCACCGGCTACATGGTAGTTTTCTAAGTTTGTAGTTCCGTCGCCAAAGGTTAATTGCCCGTTATTAATTCCGGGAACATTGGTCACGCCTAAGAAATCTTCAGAAGTGAAGTATTGATTCGGGTTATTGGTATAAACGTTTTGCCCTACTGAAGCAACCGCTTTCAATTTAACCGTAGTTGTCACCTGTGCTTCCACACCTAGCTCTGCTCCAACTCGGCGGCTCTCTATACCGGTAAGGATTTCTTGTAAGAAGGCTGTCCCATCTTCAGTTCCTCGAGCCGATTCAGTAAAATAGAAATTGATATCGGTTTGATCTGCAATGGTGTTGTAGTATCCTGTCAATCGTGCCTTTACTAAAGGAGAGCGATAGATATAACTCGCATCTACATTTTGGATCTTTTCGGTCTCGATACCAACCACCACATCGTTATTTTGTCTCGCATTGCTAAACGTATTTCTCAAATTAGGTGCTTTCGTAAAATACCCTGCGTTAAGATCCAACAAATGGCGCCCTGTGATCTTATAGGTAAGTCCTCCTTTCACGCCGTATTCTGTAAAATTAACTTCCTCGCTGGGGCCAAAAGAGGCAGCACCTGGGAAATTGCCGTTCTCGAACAATCCAATACGTTGGTAGCTTGTTTGTCCTGCAGAGGCTGCCGCATAGAAATCGACAACGCTGTACTCAAATTGTGCTTGTGCAAACCCAGAGATCACGTCGGCATTAAGGTCGTAATTGTATTTGTAACGATCTCCTTCTTGTACAATTCTATTAGGATTTCTAAGGTCGCTTTGAGCGATATCTGTAACAACTTCATTGCTTTCACCTTCAGCAAAGAAATCCACGTCCAAATATCCGGTACCTCCCAGAAGATCCTTCAACTCGGCAAAGTTTTCGCTCTTTAGGTTGCGATAGTTTACGGCTCCGTTAATCGTGATATTTTCTGAAATGCGTGTGTTCAAAATAGAATTCACGCTTAACTGCGTATCATCATTTCGGTCATTTTGAATTGCGTAGATCGAGTTTCCGCCATTCGCTGAAGCAATAGCATTGGCACGATACAAGGACTCCCAATCGAGCTGCCCGTCATTAATGAATTCCTGTTGCGCCTGATACGCTAACTGAAAGTCGTAAGCCGAAGGATTTTCAAAACGCAAGAAATAGCTAGGTAGTCTTTGGTAATAGTTCCCAAAGGGATTACGTGCACCGCCAATGTATGCATTTTGTCCGTTGATGGTTACCAATCGGGTTCCCCCATTATCAATTCGGGTATTGCCAACTTTTCCAAATTGATATCCAATATTGGTATTAAGGGTTGTGTTCTCCCCAAGATTCCAATAATGGTTGAGCATTAATACCGGTTCTTCAATCTCACGAATTCTGCTGTTTCGAATTTCTCCGTCTTGAAAACCCCAGTTAGGATTATATCGAATTCCTTTCAGATCCCGCACCTCTTGCGTGATCGCGGTAGAGCGACCTCTTCGGTTTGGGGTATAGAATCCCGTAAAGTTCAAGCTATGGCTTTCGTTAATCTTCTTTTCTACGGAAGCAAAGAACGAATTCGCATCGTAAAGCGTTCCATCTTGGTAGCCTTCATCGCCAAAACGACGTGAAGCCAAAACAGAATACGCCCATCCATCTGCACTAAGGCCACTGTGATAAGAACCCATCACCCTACCTTCATAACTTCTGTTGGCCATGGCATACGAAACGCGTCCGCCTTGACGATATTGAGACGCTCTCATGATAATATTTGTTGTTCCCGCAACGTCTCCAAATGCGTAATCATTGGCTTTTAGGCCCATAGTAAAGACACGGTTTCGCTGAACGTCGTTGAGTCCTCCCCAGTTTCCCCACTGTGGGCGACCGTTAAATTGCTTGTTCATTTCGATTCCGTTGATCAACACTTTACCATTGGCATTGTCTAATCCTCTTGGGTTAAAGAACGTAGCGCTAAAATCGAAGGCTGCTGCATTTAAGAAAACATCATTGGAGGCCTGCAACAGTCCTGAGATATTAAAAGATGTTCCCTCGTCTTGGTCAAGTTCATTATCACTAAGACTAATAATCCCAATTTGCGCCTCAACTTCGGTGAGATCCACTTCCAAAAGGATAGGATCCAAATTTACTGTGGAACCGTTTTGCACTGTAATTGGGATGCGTTGGGTAATATACCCATTCTTGTTCACTACAAGTACCTGTTCTCCTTGAGGTATGTCAGTTCCGGAAATAATGAAAAGACCTTCCGCATCGGTCATCGTATTATAAATACTTCCCAGAATGCGAACTTCCACATCCGGAATCACCTCGCTTGAATTGGTATCCACTATTCTTCCCTTTACGATAGCATCTCGTGCAAGTCCCGAAAAACTACAGAAAAATGCCACGCATAAAGTAACAATGAGTTGTTTCATTCGTAAATTTTAAAATTTGTTATTAAGAAATCATTATAAATTGCGTGCAAAACTACATTTTTTAAATGAAATTCCTACTTTTGGCGCGGCAATTGTAAAGAAATTTACACAAACTTAATATCACGCTTTAATGAAGTTATACTATCCATTAATTACCTTATTCTTATTATCCGCAACCCTTGTAAATGCTCAAGAGAAGAAGACTTACAAGGTGAATACCATCGCATTTTACAATGTGGAAA
This sequence comes from uncultured Altibacter sp., assembly GCF_963972995.1. Lineage (NCBI taxonomy): Bacteria > Pseudomonadati > Bacteroidota > Flavobacteriia > Flavobacteriales > Flavobacteriaceae > Altibacter > uncultured Altibacter sp. The sequence goes on along the minus strand of NZ_CAXAXI010000022.1, from coordinate 40,041 downwards.
ATTTGTTTGATTTTGAAGATGATCCACTCACTTTTGATGATGACAGGACTCCTACAGGAAAAGATCATTGGACTGAAGAAATCTACAATGCAAAATTAGCAAACATGGCTCAGGTCATTTCTGAAATTGGAAGTGATGTCACCGGTACATCGCCTGTACTCATTGGTGTTTGTGAAACCGAGAACAGAAGAGTTTTGGAGGACCTTGTCAATCAAGAACCATTGGTTCAAAAGGATTACGGCATCATACAATTCGATTCTCCCGATCGTCGGGGGATCGATGTGGCCTTATTGTATCAGAAAAAATTATTTACTCCTACCAACTACAAAGCTGTGCCCTTATATATTTACGATGATAACGACACAACAAAACGCGTTTACACCAGAGATCAATTGGTCGTTAGCGGCATGTTAGACGGCGAGAAGATCCACCTAATCGTAAACCATTGGCCTTCCAGAAGTGGTGGAGAAGCCCGCAGCCGCCCGAAGCGAATTAAAGCTGCTCAATTGAATAAACAGATCATAGATTCGTTGTTCAGTGAAGATCCGTATGCCAAGATCATTACCATGGGTGATTTTAACGATGATCCTACGAGCCCCAGCGTAAAAGACGTACTTGAAGCCAAAGAAGATCGTGAAGAAGTGAAATTAAAAGAATTATATAATCCCATGGAAGAAATGTATCGAAAAGGGTTAGGAACACTTGCGTGGCGTGATGGTTGGAACCTTTTTGACCAAATGATTGTCTCTTCCGAATTACTAAAAAAGGATTATTCATCCTATCGCTTTTACAAAGCCGGAATCTACAACAAGACCTATCTTGCAAATCCAAAAGGGCGTTACAAAGGATATCCGTATCGAAGTTATGCCGATGGAGGTTTTACCGGAGGATACAGCGATCACTTTCCCGTGTATCTGTATCTTATTAAAGAAGCAGACGAAGATTCAGCAAATAAATAAAAGAAAAACGCTCCTAAAGGGGGCGTTTTTTATGGCTAAGGTGTAAATCGGTCCGGAAAATGCTTTTCCAGAATGTCGTATAACCTTTCTTTGGTAAGCGGTTTATTCTCGAACCGATTGATATTCGGGTTTTGAGATGCTTTAATACGATCTTCTTCACTGCTTGAGGTAGTAAGCATTGTAATAACGATCCCCCCTTTCTTTTCAATCTCCAAGTCCTTATAATGCTCTAAGAATTCCCACCCGTTCATCCCGGGCATATTGATGTCTAAAAAAATAAGATCGGGTTTGGGGTACTTCTTTTCTACAATGGTAGAGAGGTATTCAAGTGCTTCTTCTCCCGAATATTTGGTAATAATCTCCTTGGCTACATTTTCCTTTTTCAGCAACCGTTCATGGACGAAATTATCCGATTCGGAATCGTCAATAAGAAGAATTTTTTCTAATCTGTTCATATCACGAAGTTAAATCTTTTTTTAGAATAACCATGAAGGTAGTTCCCTCTCCTTCATTTGAATCCACAGAGATAATTCCACCGTGCAATTCGGTGATCTTTTTGCAAAACGCCAACCCGATCCCTTGTCCGCTGTATGCTGTTTCACTATGGAGCCGTGTGAACATATCGAATATTTTGGAAAGGTATTTCTCGGGGATGCCAATGCCGTTATCGCTAATGGTAATTTGATAGTTGTTATTGGATTCGTAGACATCAATATTAATAACCGGGTTTCGATCTTCGGGCACAAATTTCAAACTGTTCCCAACGAGATTGGCGAACAATTGTTTAAGTTCAATTTTATAGCCTTGGATGGTGGGAAGGGGTTGCGAAAGGATCTGCGCGTCACTTTCTTCAATACGCTGCGCAAAATCCTTCTTAATATCCTCTAAAATGTCATTAAGGTTCACCGCTTCAATCTCGCCCGATCTACCTATCCTACTATATTGCAGTAGGCCGTTGATGAGATTTCGCATCCGCGAAGTGGCCCCTTTTATAAAATCGAAATAGGTGTGTGCATCGTCGTCCAGTTTTTCGGCATAATCATCTTCAAAGATGGTCACAAAATTGTCGACGGTGCGCAAGGGTTCTTGAAGGTCGTGGGAGGCGATATATGCAAACTGATTCAGTTCTTTGTTCTTCTCCTTCAGCTGATCAATGAGCTGCTCATTAATAGCCATTTGCTTTTGCCGAAGTGTTATCTCACTATTTTTAAGATCGATCTCTTTATTTAGAATTTCATTGGCATTATTCAGTCGTTCAAAAATTGGGATTAATTGACTTTTTACCCTGTAAAGTCCGTAGATCATATAACCAATCCCAAACAAAAGAATAAGGATAGAAGCGTAATAATAAAGATTAAAATCTTTATTTCTATTTGTAAATAATTGTTCGTTCACCTCCAACATATCTTCGATGACTTCGGCAATTTCATTCTTTAATTCTTGGCGTGAGATTGAACTGACTATACTTACAGCTTCCATCGTGTCACCGGTGTCATGAAGGGCGACTAATTCTGACATCTCAGCCTTTTTTAGTTGAAAAAGACTGTCTAACTTTTTTACATTTTCTTGTTGATCATCGTTGGTTGTGGTACGCTCCTTTAAATCGACAATCTTTACGTCAGCTAACAATTCTGCCGATTTGTAACGTTCGCGATTGATACGTTCTCCGGTAATAAGAAAAGTTTTGTTCTTACTTTCTACACTGTTAATAGCAGCATGCGTCTCCAGTATCTTATTCCTTACTTCAGAAGTGTTCAATAGCCAGTCTTGTGATTGAAAACTCATGATCACGATCACACCCAACAATACGATAATCCCTAACAGCGTAATGAGATTCAAGTAGATGGAGGAAAGTATTTTTTTTGCTTGCTTTCTATGCATACCGGCTAATTAGCGGGATAGTAGTCGTTTAAAGAAATTAATAATACCAGGCTTCTTTTCACCTTTAGCGCCGTGTTGTCTAAAATAATCAGAATTTTTATGATAGGAGTCAGTTTCCACCCGTTGTCTGCTGATCTTTCGAAGGGCTTCCTTCTTCTCGTCCAACAAACGGACGAAGAGTGGTTCCAATTTTTCGTGCAATTCATCCATGGGATCTTTAAGGAAAAATCCTGAAGCACCCTTTTCTATAAGTAATTCAGCATTCTCTTCTACCTTAAGTTGTCCCGTAATAACAATTACCGGGATGATGGCATTGTAATCTTTTATAATCTCGATTACGTCAAAAGCGTCAAAACCGTTTAAGTTAAAATCACACAGCACAAAATCGGGCACATAAGACTTCAATGCATTGATAAGGGAAAGTTTAGAGTCTGCAAAACGGATCTCAGGGTCTTCACATGCTTTCTTTAGTTGACGTTGCAACAAAAAGGAATCGGAGACCATGTCTTCCACGACCAGAAAGTTAATTTTTTGTTTAATGGGCATACTATTATATTAGGTTGTTACTCCTAAATTACCTCATTTCTCCCTGTCGTTATGCAAAAATTAGCACATTTCTTAGCTTATTTCCTCAAGTCTATTCCTTTCGGTTAATTAAACCATTGCTGCCAAGGGATTCTACTCAGCATGAATACAAGTCCTAAGGTATAGAAAATTGCCAACATTTTAAACTTGGGCTTAGAGACTAATTTCTTTTTATGTTTTGAATAACCTATAGTTATCAACACTACAGTAATGATCATAATGAGCGGATGTTCCACCGCATAAAGTCTGAATTCCGAATTCTTCATAACCTCACCCATACCGTTGTTCGATATATTCTGAAGGCCTAAAGGTGATACGAAGTACAGGATCAGCCCTATTAAGAATTGAAGGTGTGTCACTATTAAAGCAAAGAGCGCAATCCTGAAATCCTTGGGAGTGTATTCCTTATTCCCTGCATATCCTGCGAGTGCATTAATGGTGGCAATAAGCACTATAAAAAGGACGAGGTATGCCCACCAGGAATGAATAAGTTGTATAGTTGTATACATGCTGTTTGTGTTTTGATGATCGTAAAGATACTTCATATTTATAAAAAAACCGCTTCTTTCTCAAGAAGCGGTTCTTAATTATTCTATTCGCTCTTCTGCTAAAAATCGTAGCGTAAGCTTGCATTATAGGTTCTTCCAATTCCGAAGAAAATCCCAAACGCATCCTGCTGGCTGATGTACACTTCATTAAAGAGATTGTACACATTCCCTCGGAAAGTAAGCTTATTGCTTCCAAACAGGAACCGATAAGTAAGTCCTGCGTCTACTAAATTATACGAACGAAGACGTTCCGGCTGGTAGGTCATTCCTGCTTGTGCCGCTTCGATCACATCAGAAGGATCCACGAATCCATAAAGGTCTGCGTAGATATTATAATCTGCATCTACGCTTAGACCATCGGTAATATTCCATGTGGCTCCTGCTCCAAACGATGTTTGAGCTGCATTACCCACCTTCGTTCCTGAAAGATCCAAGGTTCCACTCTGTATAAAGGCACCTGTATCGTCATTTTGACGAGTAAACGGCGTCGATCCTTCAAATTTCCAATTCCCAATAGAACCAAAACCACGTAATTTCCAGCCACCGCCATCGGGACGATATTCGAAATCAAATTCCACCCCTTGATGTAGTTGGGTTACGTCGGTATAACGATCGGTAAAACCAATAGGGTTGTTAGGATCTGTGCTGTCTACTCCGCCGGTAGCCAAGAAACGATTTCCCCATTCGGTTCTGTAAATATCGAGGTTCAGCCTAAAGTTATCGTTTTGAAAGCGATAGCCTCCTTCAATTCCTGTTATAGCTTCATTGTCCACTTCCGGTTCTGCTAGGGCATTGCTGTTTCGGATATCGGCAAAGATATTATCTAAATACGGCTGACGAGAATAATAGCCGGCATTGGCAAATATGGAGTGGTTGTCATCGAAGGCATATCCAATACCTCCTTTAACATTGTAACCGGTCTTGTTGAGTTTTTCAGATTCTCCTAATCCGTCGGGAGATGCCTCAAAGCGTCCTTCCCGCTGAAAAGATTGGTTTGAGAAGGCACCTTGGAAAAAAGCAGAGAACCCACCTGCAGTATATTCAACTTGTCCAAAAACACCTTGATAGTTGATATCTTCTGAATAGTCGTAGGCTACACGCTCTCCTTCAGGGGCAAAATCGCTCAAGGCGCTCCATGGGTCTGCCCCATACTCTGTTGTTAACACGCGATCGTTATCCATGTATCCTCTCAATCCCAGCAGGTCATGAATTTGTCTGAAGTGATCACCATGATACAAACGCACATCAAACCCTACATTGAAAGACCAATTCTCGTTCGCCTCATAGTTAAGGTTAGAAAGCGCTCCATACCAATTATGGTTATTCACCGAAGCTCTAATAATGCGTGAACCACTGCTCACACCTATACCATTCTCTGCATTGGCAATGTTATTTGCCACCAATTGATCAAAATCGACCTGTCCAAACTCATTTCGCGGGGTCGAAGCACGCCCTAGATCTCCGGTTCCACCACCGCGACCCCAAGAGGCATACAACACAGTTGAAAGGTCTGTTTTCTCATTGATGTCAAAATCCCAGTTCAAGTTAAGTACAGGTTTGTGGTAATAATTTCTTCGGAAGGTTTCACGGCTTCCATTTAAAAAACCTGAATTCCCATTGTACTTCTCACCGTATAAGGCATAATCCTCCAGTGATTTTGAAAAATTCTGATCGTGATACTGTGGTGCTCCCGTGATCAAAAAGTTGAAAGCGTGTTTCTCGTTAGGTTTATACCCTACCGAGAACAGATAGTTTTGACCTTGTCCTGCTGTTCCCTCAGCAAATTTTCTATGGGCCTGCCAGTAATCCAAAAGGAAAGAGAATGCCCAGCCTTTTTCATTTAGGCCGGTATCGTAGGCTGCGGTCCCTTTAAAGTAACTGTCGTTACCTGCTAAAAAGCGTGTAAAACCACCTTGCTTCTTATCGGTAGTCTTAGAAATGATGTTTACGGTACCCCCTACTGAAGAAATGGCGAGTTTTGAAGAACCCAGACCACGCTGGATCTGGATGGCATTGGCAACATCGGCCATCCCGGCCCAGTTAGACCAGAAGATGCGACCGTCTTCCACGCTGTTAATAGGTTGACCATTTAATAGGTAGGCCGTATTGGTATCATCAAAACCACGAAGAAATACTTGGCTATCTCCGAAGCCCCCGGCCTGATTGGCTACGTACACCGAAGGTGTATTTTTCATTGCTTCAGTAAATTCAACGTTACCGGTCGCTTTGGATTGGATCTCTCTTGCGGTGATGGTCGACACAGCCACAGGAGTTTTGCGGTCGTCCGCCAAATCGATAACTCCTGTTCCAACGATCACGATCTCGCCCAGCGCATCTGCATCAAGTTCGATAGTGATGTTTCCGAGGTTTGCCGTACCGTTTGTCAAGGTATAGTTTACCTTCTTTGGTGCATATCCCACAAACGAGATCGTTATGGAACCTTGATTTTTGGATACTTCCAAGGTGAAATTTCCATCAAAATCGGAAACAGTTCCATTTAATGTTCCGGTCTCTACAATATTAGCCGTAGGTAAAGCATCGCCGGTCTCATTGTCGATCAAGGTTCCTGAGACGGTCCCTTGAGAAAAAGCAGTAACACTGCCTAATAAAATAAAGATGAGTAGAAGTTTTTTCATGTTTGTTAGTTTTGGTTACAAATTTTGCGGCAAAAGTATATCAAAAGCAAACATCTTTCACCATGTAAAAGGTTAAGAAATCAACAATAAATAAAACGCTAACTAAAAGTAGTATGAAAAAGCTAAGATATTAATTAACAGCCCTTTAATTAATAACAAGGTTATCAACATATCTGCGATGATGCTCAATATTCAATACAATCCAATTGGTCTTTTAACGGATTCATGAATTGAAAATAATCTTCGTGATATTCTGTTGGTAGCGGTTTGGAGAAAGGAAGATCTTCTTTAAATGGATCTACTTGCTTGCCATTCTTCCAGAATCGATAGCATACGTGTGGGCCTCCGGTATTTCCGGTCATCCCGATCCAGCCAATCACATCTCCTTGACGAACATATTCTCCCACGCGAACATTTCGCTTCTTCATGTGCAGATATTGGGTCTCGAAGGTACTGTTGTGTTTGATTTTTACATAATTCCCGTTACCTCCCCGATGTTCCGATTTGGTTACCGTACCATCAGCTGTGGCTAGAATTGGTGTTCCCAGAGGCGCTGCAAAATCGGTCCCCTTGTGAGGTCGCAACTTGTAACCATAGTATTTAATGCGCCGGTTCAAGTTGTATCGGGATGAGATCCTAAAATTGAACTTGATAGGTGATTTTAAGAATGCGCGGCGTAAGTTATCTGCCTTATCATCGTAATAGTCTGCGACATTATTGATGCTGTCAGTTTGATAGTTGAAAGCGTACAGGGGTTTCCCTCGGTGTTCGAAATACGCTGCTTTAATATCTTCCAACCCTGCTGAAATCGTATCATTGATAAATTTTTCGGTATAGACCACCTTAAATCGGTCTCCTTCCTGAAGGTGGAAAAAGTTAACTGTCCAGGCAAAGATGTTTGCCAAACGGTCTGTCATATAAGGACTCAAATTTCGATCCTGCATTGTTTCAGAAAGCGAACTAGTGATAATTCCTGAAGCTACTCGTTCTTCGAATCGAATGGGTTTGGTGTCGTTGTAACAATTCACCGAATCACGAAAATCGACCACGGCAAAATCTGTCTTGTTCTTTTCGTAAATGAATACTTGAGTCTTGTTTAAGGAATCCTTCGAATTGAGCAGTACGTAGGGTTTTCCAACTACTATACGTCTTACGTCAAAACTGTCTTTAAATTTATTCGCTACTTCAAAAATCTTTTGCTGGGGCACTCCATTTGCATCTAGGATCACGCCAAAAGTATCGCCGGGACGAATGGTATCGCGTATCACGTTGAAATCGTTAAGCGTATAGCCGTATTCTTCAATTAGCTGGATCTCTTCAATTAGTTCTTCTTCGAGGATATCATCTTTGGTCGACTCGCAACCAATGAAAGCGAAAATAAGGGGAAGTAGGTATGTTAATTTCTTCAATTTAAGTATTCTTTTTCTTTGCTACACATTCTTTCCCCAATCTTTTAATTCCTGCTCGGTCCATACTTCGGGGAAAAAGATACGTCGCTGATATTTTGGATGCATGTATTTTGTCCATTCGCTTCCTCCCGTTGCCTCTACTGCTTTGTTGTTCATGTTCAAATACTTATTGGCGGTATTATAATGAGACATGACCCAAGTAAAGTTGACCGTATAGTCATAATGACGCATTGCATTCCTTAATTTTGGGTCCTCTTTTACTTCTTGAGGGAGCTCTTTAAACTTTGCGTACAAATTTATAGTATTATATTCTTCTGCAAAGGTTATAAATTCGTTTTTATACTTTTCTTCAAAAGCTTTTAGTAAGTACGATTTTTTTCCGGTCTTATAGTCTTTTCCCGCTGCCTGCCAATAGAGGTGTTCTAGTGCATGTTCGAAGGGTGTGTTGCGGTCTATCGTATCTCTAAAGCGAGCATCGATCAAATTGATGAGGTCTGTGGATGCAAATTCGATCTTTCGGTATTGTGCACTCTGAAAACCACTGGCCGGAGTCAACGTAGTTCGAAACTTCATGTACTGTTCCACTTCCATTCCTTCTCCCATAATGGTGAAAGAGGAGGTGAGCATATCAAAATATCGACTAATACGCATCAACTTGGTCGAAAAGAATGAAGCCGTGATCTTTTTGGTATGGGCCACTTGACCGATCTCCCAAAGGATCATCTTGAACAAAAGTTCGTTGATTTGATGATACATGATAAATACCATTTCATCGGGCAAGGTAGTGCGTTGTGTTTGTAAATTTAACAGGGCATCGGTTTGGATGTAATCCCAATAGGTCATGGGTTTTCCATACAACAGCCCCTCTAAATGCGTGTCTAAATCTTGACCTATTGCATTGTACTTGGTATCGAGTTGTTCCAGTAATTTTTGGGTCTCGGGGGTTATCTTCATAGATTAATCTGCAATAATTTTAAACGGATGTTTCAGTCCCTTAAATTGAATTAATGTTGCTTTCAATGAGCCTACGGCTAGATCTGCCTTAATAAGCATTGGCATTTTGTTTTCATCGTCACTTACCCAAACCGTCAAACTCTCCTTCTCCTTAAAAACTCTTCCGGCCTGCACGTAAGGTCGAAAGATGAGACACTGCACTTTTCCAAAGGTAGTTTTTAAGGTTTCTCTTCCCAAGAATTTTAGTCGAAACTTGTAATTCTCTTTGTCAAAAAACATGTCCATATCTACGGTGTCACCTTCCTTCAAATTGCGTACATCCAAATTATTGCGCAAGTAGTAGAACGAAGATACCATGTCTTGTGCGTTCTTCGGAAAAGAAACCAAGTCCTTTTCATTGTGCTTTTTATTATAAACCAGCGCCTTGTTGGTATCGTGATTGAAGTCGATCTGAATATCCTTCGTATGGCCTCCTTCATCAATCTTTCTAATAAAACGGTATGGGATGTCTTTTTTCTTATCCACATAGGATTGGTAATAATCCTCTACCGGAAAGAACCACTTAGACATCCCTATGGTGCGACCTTCTCCCTTTATATGATACACCTCTTTCCCGTTCAGGAAAGCATTATCGACACCCAAAGTAGCATAGCCTGCTGTAACAAAACCATAATGCACCCGAAACTTGAACCATTCCCCGTCTTCATACGCTTTGTTTTGTGCAACACCGGTCCCCAAAGTACAAAGGAGTAGTAATATAAGTAGCTTTTTCATAGATTTGGGTTCTTACGTTCTTTACAGCATATACAACATCTGTTCCAAATTGGAAAACCCCACCTTACTAGACGATGGGATTTTATTATTGTTACACTTTGTTATAGCGTTCCTCGCTGTGCTTGCTCTCGTTCTATAGACTCAAATAAGGCTTTAAAATTACCTGCCCCAAATCCCTTGGCTCCCATACGTTGAATGATCTCAAAGAATAAAGTAGGCCTATCCTCCACCGGTTTTGTAAAGATCTGCAAGAGATAACCTTCCTCATCGGCGTCTACCAATATGGAAAGTTTTTGAAGTTCTTTTAGATCTTCCTTCATGACATCCATGTGTGCTCCCAAACGTCTTGGAATATCATCGTAATAAGCCTGTGGCGGTGGCGGTAAAAATTCTACCCCTCTCTCCTTTAATTGGGCAACCGTTTTAATGATATCGTCGGTTGCGACAGCTAAATGTTGTACACCCGCACCTTCATAGAAGTCCAAATACTCTTCGATCTGGGATCGCTTAGCTCCTTTTGCCGGTTCGTTGATTGGAAATTTTATACGCCCGTTCCCATTGCTCATCACTTTACTCATAAGCGCCGAATATTCGGTGTGTATCTGTTTGTCGTCGAAGGATAAGAAATTCACGAATCCCATCACTTCTTCATACCATTTCACCCAAGTATTCATCTGGCCCCAACCTACATTGCCTACCATGTGATCGATATATTTTAGCCCTGTTGGTGAGGGGTTATATTCGCTTTTCCACGCTCTGAATCCCGGCAAAAAGGTCCCGTTGTAATTCTTTCGTTCCACGAACATGTGTACGGTCTCGCCATAGGTATAGATCCCTGCGCGTACTACTTCGCCATGTTCATCTTTCTCTACAGTAGGTTCCATATAACTCTTCGCCCCTCGTTTCGTGGTCTCTTGGTAAGCATTTCTGGCATCGTCCACCCAAAGTGCGATCACCTTGACCCCGTCACCGTGTTTTACGATATGGTCATTGATAGGTGAACTGCTGTTTAGCGGCGTTGTAAGAACCAACCGTATCTTGTCCTGTTTCAGCACGTAACTCACGCTGTCTTTGGATCCGGTCTCTAAGCCTTTATATGCATACGATTGAAAGCCGAAAGCGGTCTTATAATAATGTGCCGATTGTTTGGCGTTACCTACATAGAATTCGACATAATCGGTTCCTAAGAGCGGCAGAAAATCCTCTGCCCCTTCAAAGATTTTTTCCAATCCGTAGTCTACTGATTTTATTTCTTTACCCATTATCTTAATTTTTAGATTCAAGAAGTTGGAAAAAAGACGTTATAGTTTATTTTGAAAACCCATGGTCATTTTCTGAAATTCTTGTGTTTTTTCTTGAATTCGTGTTTCTTTTATTTGATACTATATTTTTTATTCTTTTAGCCCCGATTGAAGCGGCATCCTCCCAACTTGTTTGGGAGATACAGCGGAAAGCGGGAAAGAGCTCCTTCTAATTATTCTTCGAGCCATGATTGATAATACGAATCATCGGCTATCTTTAAAGCTTCTTCGGTAACCTTTAGCGGTTTGAACGTATCGACCATGACGGCCAATTCGTCTGTTTTTGTTTTTCCGATGCTTCGCTCGGTGGCTCCGGGATGCGGTCCATGGGGAATTCCTGCGGGATGCAAGGAGATGTGTCCTGCGGCTACATCGTTACGGCTCATAAAATCACCATCTACATAGTACAATACCTCGTCACTGTCTATATTGCTGTGGTTATAGGGTGCCGGAATGCTCAACGGATGGTAATCGTACAAACGCGGCACGAAACTACATACCACAAAGGCATCGGTCTCGAAGGTTTGATGCACCGGCGGAGGTTGATGAATGCGTCCTGTAATTGGTTCAAAATCGTGGATAGAAAAGGCGTACGGGTAATTGTAGCCGTCGTATCCTACTACATCAAAGGGATGGCTTGCGTACACCATTTCGATGATCTCGTTCTGTTTCTTGACCTTTATTAGGAAGTCACCATTTTCATTATTGGTCTCCAGCACTTCCGGCTTTCTAATATCCCGCTCACAAAAGGGGGCGTGTTCTAATAATTGTCCAAACCAGTTGCGATAGCGTTTTGGGGTGTAGATGGGACGGTACGATTCTACAATGAACAAACGATTGTCCTCACTGTCAAACTCCATTTTATAGATGATACCTCGAGGCACAAGGAGATAATCGCCGTACTTGAACTTCAGATTTCCCATGTGCGTGCGCAAGGTTCCGGTTCCTTTGTGCACAAAGATTAGTTCGTCGGCATCTGTATTCTTGTAGAAATAGTCGGTTTGTGATTGTTTAGGAGCAGCCAAAATGATGTTGCAGTCGCTGTTGGTGAGGATTACCTTTCTGCTTTTTAGATAATCGTTTTCCGGCGGGACTTGAAAGCCCCGAAAACGATAGGACTGTATGTTATTCGGCTTCGCTACCTTGGGCGCAATGCTGTATTGATCTTTAATTTCTTTTACTTGGGTTGGGCGTTGCTCGTGATAGAGGTTGCTGTACATCCCGTCAAACCCAATGGTCCCAAAGAGCTGTTCCGCATAGAGCGATCCATCCGGTTTTCGAAATTGAGTATGTCGTTTGGGCGGTATCTTTCCCAAGCTGTGATAAAAAGGCATATTGTGTTGATTTACTACACAAATATCGGAAAAAATATGATGGTTTCGGTCTAAGGTTTTATTAAAACCTGAATCCCACGCTCACGTACCAATTGCTTTCGTCCACCTCCGGTGAATAGGCATATTTTACTTCTATGGGACCCAAGAAAGTTTCCAGTCCGTATCCCAAAGCAATCCCGCTATAATCTACTCCATCGATCCACTGTCCCGTGGTAAAGAGGCGGTCACCCACATTTGCGATATTTCCAGAAAGATTTATGTGATTTTTTCTGAAGAGCTCATAATCTATGGTAAGATTTGACTTCAAATAAGTGTCGCCTCGAAGGCTTAATGCTTCATAGCCGTAAAAGGGTATAAGGTTATTCAAATTCTTGTAACCGTATCCCCCTACAAAAAAATCTAATGAATTTGTGGTCGAGCCGCCAATTTTAAATCCGCCTTCGGTAGAGACAATTAAAGAAAGTTTAGGCGTAAACGAAGTAGCATAGGCCATTTTTGCTTTCGAGATGGAAAATTGATCGAAATTGGTGTTCATACCTTCCGCAAACAAATAAAGGTGAAAGTCTCCCTTGAAAAAGAGCCCCTCGTTGGGGAAATAGCTGTTGTCGAAGGTGTCATATTTTAAATACCCATAGGTGCTAAAATAGTTGGTGTTCTCGAAAATAGTCCTTGGATTGTTGTCATCGTCGATCCCGATGGTCTCGGAAAGGTAGCGCAGCCATTTATGCTCTACGCCCATCCCTAAAAGAAAAGTTCTTCTAAAGAGTGTTTCTACGTAAAGTTGATTGGTCACGTCCCCATATTTTAATGAGATTTGATTGAGTTGTGTGTCGGTTGGAGAAATGGATTCATTAATGATAAAGTCGATAGGCACATCTTTATCGAAAAAACTAAACCTCGAGTTTAGTCCAATGCTCCAGTAATAACCCTTATCGATATAATAGTCAAAATTATATCGAATGTTGTCCCCAACAATAAAGTCGAAGGAAACAATATCATTATTGGTAAACAATCGCTTTCTTGTTACATTGATAAGGGCTGCCGTTCTAAACAGGTCGTCGTAGTGGGCTCCCAATCGGAGCAGCGTATTAGATTCACTCTCACGCAGATTGAGAAGGACACTTGTTTCACCGTTTTTGTCTTCTTCAAGACGATAATTGATATCTTGGAAGTTTCGGGTTGCAGACAGGTTGTTGATCCCTTCGTTAAACCGTTTGTAAGATGTCTTCCCGGGAGTAAAAAGCTTCAGTTTTCCCAAAACATAGCTTCGCGTATACTTTTCAAGACCTTCAATCACTACATTCTTGATGAATAGCGAATCGCTTGTAACAAAATTTACGGGTTTTCGAAGGTTGCCTTTTTGACGCGCAGCAATGTCCAGTAATTCCTGCTTAAAAAATTGGGCTTCCCGCTCTCCGGCACGAACAATACTATCGCCTTGGTTAAACGCCACGACTGTGAACTCATCAATCTTGGGATGAATGTAAATATCGGTACGCTTACGTTTTTTTACCATGTCGTTAATGGTGCGGTAGTTGTTGATTTGAACCAGCACATCAAAAGCCGATTTAAGCTTATCCCTGCTTCGAAGGCTGTCTTGAACGTCTACTCCAATCACGATATCGGCCCCCATGGCACGCACTTCATCCACTGGATAATTATTAACTACACCGCCATCCACCATAAGTACCCCATCGATCTCAACCGGACTGAAAAGTGATGGCAAGGCCCCACTGGCTGTGATCGCACGGGGTAAATAACCCTTATTTAGGATCACTTCTTTTCCTGTCTCAACATTCGTTGCGACACAAAAGAAGGGAATGGGCAATTTGTTAAAATCTTCTACAGTACTTACGTGTGCTGTTAATTTAGAGAGCAAATTGTAGACATTTTGTCCTTTGGAAAGTGCACTGGGGAAGGAGACCTGAAATTTATCGAAAGGAAGTGTCAATGCGTATTTTTCGGCTTCGTCCTTCTCGTAAAAGGTTTTTGCGCTACGCGGAATCTCATCTTGGATCAGTTTATCGAAATCGGTGTTGTTGAAGATAGAATCCAATTGTGCCGCACTATATCCTGAAGCATACAAGGACCCGATAATGGCTCCCATACTCGTACCGCCAATATAGTCGATACGCACGCCTGCCTCTTCGATCACTTTCAAGGCTCCAATATGAGCCAAGCCCTTTGCGCCGCCGCCACTTAATACCAGACCTACTTTAAGGTCTTCGGAAGCTTTTTCCTGCGCTACAACCCATCCTGAGAAGAGGATACACACGATAAGAATGAGTTGTTTCATGACTTCGTTTGAAAATGAGTAATTATCTTTTTGGCTCGGCTTGCTCCTACTACTGCTGCCAGATCATCAAAACTGGCCGAGGCAATACGTTTTGTGCTTTTGAACTTTTGAAAAAGTTCCACTACTGTCTTTTCCCCGATCCCCGGAATGCCTTCCAGCGTTGTGTTCAAAGCTTCCTTACTGCGCTTATCTCTATGAAAGGAAATACCGAAACGGTGTGCTTCATTTCGCAATTGTTGAATGATCTTGAGCGTCTCCGATTTCTTATCGAGGTACAATGGGATGGGGTCGTCCGGGTAGAACAATTCTTCCAATCGCTTCGCAATACCTATGATTGCGATCTTTCCTCGCAATCCCAACGCATCCAAACTCTTTAAGGCCGACGACAACTGTCCCTTGCCTCCATCTATGATGATCAATTGCGGTAAAGGTTGCTCCTCATCGAGCATTCGTTTGTATCGCCTGTACACTACTTCTTCCATAGATGCAAAATCATCCGGGCCCTCTACCGTTTTTATATTAAATTTACGGTATTCTTTCTTACTGGGTTTTCCATTTTTGAATACCACACAAGCTGCCACGGGATGGGAACCTTGAATATTGCTGTTATCAAAACATTCAATATGACGTGGCTCTTCCAATAGTCGAAGGTCCTTTTTCATTTGTGCCATAATGCGTTTCTCATGCCGGTCGGGATCAACGATCTTCGCTTGTTTAAATCGTTCCATTCGATAGTATTTGGCATTTCGGACAGAAAGATCCAAGATATGCTTTTTATCACCTGCTTTGGGAATATGAACTTTTACCCCTTCTTCTACTGTGATCTTAAAGGGCACGTAGATCTCTTTGGATTGTGAATGAAAGCGTTGTCTTAGTTCTATTACTGCCAGTTGCAATAATGCTTCATCGGTTTCGTCCAGTCGTTTTTTGATCTCCAAGGTATGGGAGCGAATGATGGCGCCAAACGATAGCTGTAAGAAGTTAACATAGCCGTAGCTCTCGTCTGAAACAATAGAGAAAACATCTACATTATTGATCTTGGGGTTGACGACCGTGGATTTTGCCTGGTAGTTCTCCAAAATATCGATCTTCTCCTTTACGCGCTGTGCTTCTTCAAATTTTAATGCTTCCGCATAGGTTCGCATTTGTCTTTTAAATCGGGTAAGTGAATCCTTAAAATTACCCTTGACGATGTTTCGAATCGCCTCAATATTTTCATTATACACGTCTTCAGAAAGGAATCCTTCACAGGGACCCAAGCAATTACCTAGATGATACTCGAGACATACCTTGTATTTCCCGGCACGAATCTTTTCTTCAGAAAGGTCATAAGTACAGGTACGTAAAGGATACAATCCTTTTATAAGGTCCAAAAGGGTGTGCACCGTTTTCATACTCGTATAGGGTCCAAAATACTCGGAGCCGTCTTTGATCAAACGACGGGTGGGAAATACTCGAGGAAACCGTTCGTTCTTTATACAGATCCACGGATAGGATTTGTCGTCCTTGAGCATTACATTGTACCTTGGCTGATATTTCTTAATGAGGTTATTCTCCAGAAGTAAGGCATCAGTTTCGGTGGCAACAACAATGTGCTTAATGTTCTTTATCTTTTTAACCAGTAGTCGCGTTCGGGCATTATCGTGTTGCTTAGTAAAATAAGAATTGACCCTTTTCTTCAGGTTTTTCGCCTTTCCTACATACAACAGTTTTTCATCCTTGTCGTAATACTGATAAACTCCGGGAGACTCCGGGAGCGTGGAAATTTGTAACGGAACGGATACCTGGGCCATAGCTCAAAGATAGGGGCTATTTTACTTTTTTAATAAGACGATAGTTGTAATTAATGTTAAATGTGGGTTAAACCTAATCATGACACAGACTCCCTGCATTTTCACATCGTTTTTTTGTTAAATTGCACCTGCTAAACAGTGTACATGAACATAGCAATCCTATCCCGGGGGAGCAACCTCTATTCCACCAAAAGTCTTATTCGCGCAGGTGAAGCGAGAAATCACAGTATGGAAGTACTCGACCCCGACTTCTTCCAGTTATCGGTAGAAGAAGGAAAAGCAATGCTCTTATACGATGAAGAACCTATAGACGATCTCCATGCCGTGATCCCGCGCATAGGGGCATCAAATACGTATTATGGCAGTTCCTTAGTGCGTCAATTTGAGGCGATGGGAATCTTTACTGTGGTAACTGCCGAATCCATTGTACAATCCCGTGACAAATGGACGAGTTTTCAGATTCTTTCCAAAGCAGGTGTCGCTGTGCCTAAGACGGTATTGGTGAATTCCATACATTTTGAATCGCAACTTAGCTGTTTTGAGAACAAACCTATTATTATAAAACTACTGGAAGGTACGCATGGCAATGGCGTGATCCTTGCCGAGAACGCACATGCTGCCTTAGCGACCATTGAGACCTTGCATACTACCGGGGTAAAATTTTTGTTACAGGAATTCATTGCCGAGTCCAAAGGTGCCGATGTAAGGGCTATTGTGGTGGATGGTGTTGTGGTCGCCAGTATGAAACGCCAGTGCAAGGAAGGGGATTTCAGATCCAATTTACATCGTGGGGGTTCTTCGGAAGTGATCAAGTTAACGAACGACGAAGAACATCTGGCCTTACGAGCGGCTAAAGCGCTGCGCTTAGGTGTGTGCGGTGTCGATATTCTTCAATCTGAGAGAGGTCCTTTGGTCTTGGAGGTCAATTCCACACCCGGCTTGGAAGGCATTGAAACCACTACCGGAAAGAACATCTCAAAAAGCATCATTGGCTATATCGAGCGAAATAAGCGGTAATTTTTTAGGATTGTTTCTGAAGAAGTCGTGCCGCTATTAATAATTGGAAGTGCAATTTAGTATCTTGCCACTTATTTAACAAAGTACCTTTTGAAACGAAAAATTGGCAGAATTGACAAAGCAGATTTTCCCTCACTCAATCTGTTTGACATAGAAGTGAAAATCGATACCGGAGCCTATACGTCCACGATCCACTGTAAAAATATGGTGGTTGAGGACAATTATTTGAAATGTGTGTTTCTCGATGAAGAGCATCCGGCCTATCATGAGAAAGAATTTATTTTCGATCAATACGACGTGAAAGTAGTAAAGAGCAGTAATGGGCAGTCTCAGGCGCGGTACCGAATTTTAACCGATATAACTTTGTTTGGAAAGACATACCCTATTTTTCTTACCTTGAGCGATCGGGAAGAGATGCGATATCCGGTCTTGTTAGGTAGAAAATTTTTAACGAAACGATTTGTGGTGGATATCAACAACACCAATCTTTCCTATAAATTAAAAGTGAAAAATGAACATTAAGATATTATCTGCAAATCCACATTTGTATTCCACCCAACGACTTGTTGAAGCGGCAAAAAAGCGCAAGCACGATGTCGATATTATCAATCATACCAAATGTGATATTGTCATTGAGAAAAAGAATCCATTTATCATCTACAATGGCAAAAAGCTAGATCATACCGATGCGGTGATCCCTCGCATTGGTGCTTCTGTCACCTTTTACGGAACCGCAGTGGTGCGCCAGTTTGAAATGAAGCGTGTTTTTACCACTACCGAATCACAGGCATTGGTGCGATCCCGCGACAAACTTAGAAGTTTACAAATACTTTCGCGTGCCGGTTTGGGACTTCCAAAAACAGTCTTTACCAATTATTCCAAAAATGTGAAAGAGATCGTGGAACAAGCCGGCGGTGCTCCTGTCATTATCAAATTATTGGAGGGAACACAGGGAATCGGCGTGATCCTCGCCGAAACCCGTAAGGCAGCCGAATCGGTGATCGAAGCATTCAATAATCTACAAGCGCGCGTCATTGTACAAGAATTTATTAAAGAAGCCGGAGGAGCCGATATTCGTGCGTTTATTGTCGATGGACAAGTAGTTGGCGCGATGAAACGCCAAGGGAAGGAAGGCGAATTTCGATCCAATTTACATCGCGGCGGACAGGCAACGGTTATTGAACTAAGTGACGAAGAAGAGATCGCAGCTTTAAAAGCTGCAAAAGCACTAGGATTGGGCATCGCTGGTGTGGATATGCTTCAAAGCGATCGTGGTCCGCTAATTTTGGAAGTAAATTCATCTCCAGGGTTAGAGGGTATCGAGAGAGCCACCGGAAAGGACATAGCGACTACTATCATAAAGTATATTGAACGACACGTATAATTATGACTACAAAGGGCAACAACGAACTTAGTATTCTTGGTCACACCATTGGTTTGGGTGAAAGTAAGACGATCGATTTCAGTATTGCCAAATTATACACGGCCACCAAGGTAGAAATCCCTATTATCATTGAACGCGCTAAAGTTCCGGGTCCGGTGGTCTTATTAACGGCGGGTATTCATGGTGACGAGATCAACGGCGTAGAGATCGTACGACAGATCATTGCGAAAAAAATGAATCGCCCAAAGCGCGGAACAATCATTTGTATCCCTATTCTCAATATTTTTGGTTTTCTCAATGCAGATCGTGCCTTTCCGGACGGTCGTGACTTAAACAGGGTTTTTCCGGGAACGAAAACAGGTTCTTTAGCAAGTCGTGTCGCGTACCAACTAACCAAAAAGATCCTTCCGCATATTGATTACTGTCTCGATTTTCACACAGGAGGCGCCAGTAGATTCAATGCGCCACAAGTGCGCGTGCGACCCCAAGACGAACAATTAATGCAACTTGCAAAGGTCTTTAATGCTCCTTTTACCGTACTTTCTGCTAATATTGACAAATCCTTCAGAACGACCTGTGCAAAAATGAACATCCCTATTCTACTCTTTGAAGGCGGAAAATCATTAGACAGCAACAAGCATATCGTACGACAGGGCGTTGAAGGGGTCCTGAGATTTCTAAATCATATGGACATGCTTAATCCGAAGCATGCCGTTCCGGAAGTGACTTCAGAAACCGTTCTTATAGAAAAAAGCAAATGGATCCGTGCCCAAAAAAGCGGATTACTTCACGTGAAGATCGAATGCAATAAATTGGTCCAAAAGGATGAGTTTCTAGCCACGATCACAGATCCGTACGGCACCAAGCGGTTTAAGGTTCGGGCGCCCAATGAAGGCTATATAATTAACGTGAACCACGCACCCATTGTACATCAAGGAGATGCGATCTTTCATATTTCTACAATAGATTCGGCGACAACACCTCCGGAAGAAATGGATCACGAATGAGCAAAGAAGAGCTTCGACACAGGTATCGATTGCGGCGCGAGGCGCTTGCTTCCGAAGAAATTGAAACTCTAAGCATTGCCATCGCAAATAATTGTCTTACCCTTCCTGTTTGGGAGAAGAATTATTTCCATCTTTTTCTGTCTATTACTGAAAAGAAGGAAGTGAACACTGAATACTTGTTACACATTATTCAAGGAAGGGACAAAAGTGTGATCGTCTCCAAATCTGATTTTAGTTCGGGGGATATGAAGCATTTTCTTTTACAGGAAAATACCCCACTGCGCATTTCCCGTTACGGAATCCCGGAACCCACCGAAGGGATCGAACTCCTGCCTCAACAAATAGAGGTGGTATTCGTACCGCTTTTGGCTTTTGACAGGCAAGGTCACCGAATAGGATACGGAAAAGGGTTTTATGATAGATTCTTAGCTCAATGTGCTCCTCAAACCATTTTTGTAGGTCTTTCATTCTTTGAGCCCGAAGCTGATATCGTTTCAGAGTCTATGGATGTACCCCTTCATTATTGTGTGACGCCACACCATGTCTATTCTTTTGGTAAAACCTAGTATCTTTAGCTGAAAATAAGCCGTCGCTTTGTAAAAACCCGAACCGTTCCTTTAAAGTGTTCTCCGGAATAAACATGGGGAATGTGTTTGCAGCTGAATTCTTATAACTTATTTTCTTCGATCTATGGAGGTGTCCTCTTTGCATCCTATAAAACTATATAAGGTAGCATTGTTGATTGTGCTACTGGCAGGACTATTGTGGGTATACCATACCTTCGATCCGTCTGAACATGCTTTCTTTTTGCCCTGTCCCTTTCATCACCTCACCGGATTCCTATGCCCGGGATGTGGTTCACAGCGAGCCATCCATCACCTGCTGCACGGACATATTGCAGCTGCTTTTAGCTTGAACCCATTGCTTGTGCTCTCTTTACCGCTATTGATGTACGGCATCTATAACAAAGTTTATAACTACCTTTTCAGCACAGAACGACGTATTTCCTTGTTTTACAATAAGATATTCTTATATATCTATATAGGATGTGTGCTGTTTTTTTGGATTTTTAGAAATATAAGCGAATGAACGATTTGTAGGAGATTGTAGGAATTTTGAAAGATTTTACTTACATGTAATAAAAATATTGTTATATTTCGCCTTTGAAATCTAACTAATTAATGAATTTTTTGGCTCAAAAGAGAAGTAAAATTCTCATTAAAGATACCCAGAATACCCCCAAACCAACGCCCCCTGTTGACGATTTCTATTATAAAGAAATCGCACAATTAACAGCGGCAGGCGGTTTTAGTGTTGACTTTCAGGAAAAAACCAGTTTTCTCGACCCCGAAGCACGACGCATTCTGCGTACTCCTTCAGACTACAAAGCATCCCTTAACGGAGCACTGGATTTCTTTGCTGAGGACCATAGAGAGGCTGTACTGAAAGCATTTCAAGGCGCTGCAACCGGAAAATCGTACAAAGGTACGGTGAAGATGCTTACTTACGATAGAAAAGAATTTTGGGCTCGAGCGATTGGCAAGGCTGTATTCAATGATCGAAATGGAGTTATTGGGTTTCGCGGAGTCTTTCAGGATATTTCCGAAGCAAAGGAAAAAGAACTGGATCTGAAAAATTCATTGAAGGTGATCGAATCCCAAAACACACGTTTATTCAATTTTGCTAACACGGTGTCGCACAATTTGCGATCGCATGCAAGTAATCTTCAGTTAACCGCTGAATTGTTGGCCACGGCCGAATCTGTAGAGGAAGAAAAGGAGCTGAAACAAAATTTGAATGAAATTTCAGAAAATATAACAACTACCATTCGTCACCTTAACGAAATTGTTGCCATTCAGGTTAAAGCGGGAGATGATAAGAAAGTGGTGTCCTTTCGGGAAACACTTTTGCGCGTCATGCACGCTATACAAAACACCATCTTTACTTCGGAAACGGAGATTTTCTCAGATTTTTCGGAAGTGCCTGAAATTCCTTATATACCGGCCTATATGGAGAGTATCTTCCACAATCTTATTACCAATGCCATAAAGTTCAAACACCCTAACCGAAAACCGGTGATCGATATATGCACCTATAAGGACGAACAAGGTCATACTAACCTTATGGTAAAGGACAACGGCCTGGGAATTGACCTCGAACGTTTTGGAGATCGATTATTTCAAATCTATGAGACGTTTCATTTCAAAGAGAACGGTGCGGGAGTTGGCCTTTTTATCACCAAAAATCAAGTAGAGGCTCTGCAAGGTGTCATTGATGTGGAAAGTGCCGTAAATATTGGTACTACATTTACCATTCGCTTTGCTCAATAGGCTGTAGTAGCCCTTGCGAATTCCTTTATTCCTTAATGGATTCTTCTGTCTCTTTTTTAGCGGGAAAAGCACGTTTGTTGAAAATAATGAGCAGTGCAACCCCAATGCTAATGCTGGAGTCGGCGATGTTGAATACCGGTTCGAAGAAGGTAAAATAATCCCCACCCCAAAAAGGGATCCATTCCGGTAAATATCCTTTCCAAAGCGGGAAATACAGCATATCGACCACCTTCCCATGAAACAGGGTACCGTAGCCTCCTGCTTCGGGCATGAAAGAAGCAACTTGATGGTGGCTATCGCTAAAGATGATCCCATAAAAGACCGAATCGATAATGTTTCCGAAGGCACCTGCAAAGATCAACGAAACAGAAACAATGAGTATACGTGATGCATGCTTTCGAACAGAATCCCATAACCAATATCCAATACCTACAATGGCTACCAATCTAAAAAGGGTAAGGAACAGTTTTCCGTAGGTGCCGGGGATCTTAGCTCCCCACGCCATCCCTTCATTCTCAACAAAAAGAATTCGAAACCAATCGAACACCTTAATTTCATCTCCTAGTACAAAGTGAGTTTTAATGTAGACTTTCGATATTTGGTCTATTAACAGGACCAATAAAATGATGATGGTAGCTTTTTTTAAAGACATTGCAGGTTTTATTTATGTCCAAGGACCGTTTTCAATTGGACGGTCAAAGTGCACAAAAATAGTAATATTATTTGGTTTGTAGCAGTTGAATCGTACCGGTACGACTTTCGGCATGGATCTTATAATCTCCGTTCGCCGGAAGTACGTTAAGGACCTCCCCCGTTTGCGAAGTAGCTATACCTGAAACACCCTGCTTGGCATAGACCATAATCGCTCCGGTCAAGGTTTGGAGTGTTGCATTCCCCAAAAACTGAAACACCTCACAATCACCTTGCGCTAGCGCAACCTCCAAATGAGTAAATGTTCCTTTGGCCATTACCGATGCCAAAGCCGATTGCACTGAGACGCTGAAATCTTTGGGCACCCTAAGTACCATTTCAATTCCCAACACCTTATGAGCGGCCAGTTTATCATTTTCAGGGATGAAAAATGGCGAATATCCCAAAGATAGATGCAAAACCCCGGCTTTTTCTGTGGCTTCGATCAAAACATTTTCGAAGGTTTCTCCTTCGATCGTGGTGAGTAAGCTAATGGTATTTACTTCTTCAGAAAAGATCTGCACGTTATAGAGCACATCGCTCTGTAAAATCACGCTGTGCATTCCTGTCGCAGCCCATTCCTTTTCAAGTATCTTTTGCGCTGTCAAAGTACTTGCGGCACACGAAAAAAGGATTATATATAGGACAGTTCGAATCATAAAAAAAGCCCCGACAATGTACAGGGCTTGTTATTTAGTTGCTGTTATACACTTATTTTTGCATGTTCTTGGCTTCAATGCTTAAGGTAGCATGCGGCACCAATCTAAGACGGTCCGGGTTGATCAATTTCCCTGTGACACGACAAATCCCATAGGTCTTGTTCTCGATACGTACCAATGCATTTTTAAGGTCTCTAATAAATTTTTCCTGACGGATCGCCAATTGTGAATTTGCCTCTTTGCTCATTACTTCGCTTCCTTCATCAAATGCTTTGAATGTTGGCGAGGTGTCGTCTGTTCCGTTGTTGCTGTCGTTCTTATATGAACTTTTGATCAACTCAAGCTGTTCTTTAGCTTTTTCGATCTTCTCTTGAATTAATTTCTTGAATTCCGCTAATTCAGCGTCACTGTATCTATTTTTAGTTTCTTCTGCCATGATTTAATGTTTTTTAATTCGTAACCGGGTTGCGATATCGTCAAAAGCAATTTCTGTCCCGTTGCTTATCTCGTCTTCAAATTGCAATACCTCGGTCAAGGTTTCTTGTTTAATATACTCTAAATTCTGCGTTACCGCAGTCTCTAATTGTTTTTCTTTCTGAAGGGTTACGTCCACCCTGTCCGTCACTTCAAAACCAGAATCTTTTCGCATGTTCTGAATACGGTTAACCAATTCTCTGGCAATTCCTTCATTTCTAAGATCCGGGGTGATGGTGACGTCTAATGCTACGGTAATTCCATTGGCATTTGCTACCAACCATCCTTCTATATCCTGAGATCGTATCACTACGTCATCGAGGGTCAATGTAATATTTTTTTCGTTAACAGAAAGTGATATTACTCCTTCTTTTTCTAAGATTAATATTTCCTCCTGACCAAAATTGGTGATCGCCTGTGCTACCATTTTCATATCGGCACCAAAACGAGGCCCCAATTTCTTGAAATCGGGTTTTATCTCTTTTACCAAAATACCGGAACCCTCATCGATCAATTCGATCTCTTTGACATTCACTTCCGACTTTATAAGGTCTGAAACTGCCTCGATCTCACTTCTGGAGGCTTCATTCAAAACCGGAATCATGATCTTCTGTAACGGTTGTCGTACTTTGATCTTTTCGCGCTGTCGTAACGATAAGACCAAAGATGATATTGTTTGTGCCTGCTGCATTTTGTGTTCCAGCGCACGGTCTATATAGGACGCATTTGCCGTCGGAAAGTTACTTAAATGTACAGATTCTTCTCCGTTTGCTGTAATTCCGGCAGTAAGATCTTTGTATAGACGGTCCATAAAAAACGGTGCTACGGGAGCTCCTAATTGCGCTACGGTGACCAAACAGGTATATAAAGTTTGGTACGCAGAAATCTTATCTTCTCCATAGCTCCCTTTCCAGAAACGTCTTCGGCTAAGGCGCACATACCAATTGCTCAAGTTTTCTTGCACGAACTCACTAATGGCCCGCGTTGCTTTGGTGGGCTCAAAGTCGGCGTAGTATTCATCCACACGTTGCACCAATGTGTTCAATTCTGAAAGTATCCAGCGGTCGATCTCCGGTCGTTGTTCCATAGCAATATCTGCTTCGGAATAACTAAACCGATCTAAATTGGCGTATAAACTGAAGAAACTGTAGGTGTTATACAGCGTTCCGAAGAATTTATTACGCACCTCCGAAATTCCGTCGCTGTCAAATTTAAGATTGTCCCACGGATTGGCATTGCTTATCATGTACCATCGTGTGGCGTCCGGCCCATACGTATCCAGGGTTTCAAAAGGATCAACAGCATTTCCAAGGCGTTTAGACATCTTTTGGCCGTTCTTATCCAGCACAAGGCCGTTTGAAACCACATTCTTATAAGCTACATCGTCAAAGATCATTGTGGCGATCGCGTGGAGTGTGTAGAACCATCCTCGGGTTTGATCGACACCTTCCGCGATGAAATCGGCTTTGCGCCAGATTTCCTCCACTTTTTCTTTATTCTCAAATGGGTAGTGCCATTGTGCGTACGGCATGCTTCCACTGTCGAACCAAACATCGATCAGATCGGCTTCGCGCTTCATGGGCAGACCACTTTCAGAAACCAAAACGATCCCATCGACAATATTTTTATGAAGATCTACCTTTTCGTAATTTGCTTCAGAGAAATCCCCTACCACAAATTCTTTAAAGATATCTTCTTTCATTACTCCGGCATCCACGGCTTTCTTCATTTCGGCTTTCAATTCCTCCACACTACCGATGATCTTCTCTTCTTTACCGTCTTCGGTGCGCCATAACGGCAACGGGATCCCCCAATACCGTGAGCGGGACAGGTTCCAGTCGTTTGCGTTGGCAAGCCAATTCCCAAAACGACCTTCTCCCGTTGCTTTAGGCTTCCAGTTGATCTTTTCATTGAGTTGGAACATGCGATCCCTGAACTCGGTCACTTTAATAAACCATGAATCCAGCGGATAGTAAAGGATAGGTTTATCGGTACGCCAACAGTTAGGGTAACTGTGCGTATATTTCTCAACGTGAAAAGCTTTGTTGTCGATCTTGAGCTTAATGGCCAATTCTACATCGACGCTCTTTTCCGGGATGTCCTCATCGTTATAATATTCATTTTTAACGTACTTGCCGGCAAACTCGCCCATCTCCGGACGGAATTTCCCCTGTAAATCGACAAGAGGAACAAGTGATCCGTTCTCGTCTTTCACTAAGAGTGGTGGAACTTCGGGTGTTGCTTCTTTTGCAACCTTGGCATCGTCTGCACCAAAAGTAGGTGCCGTGTGTACAATTCCGGTACCATCTTCGGTGGTGACGAAATCGCCGGGGATCACGCGAAATGCATTTTCGGGGGTATGGTACGGTTGTGCAAAATCCAGAAGTTGTTCGTAACGAATCCCAACAAGATCGATCCCCTTGAACTCTGCTGCAATGAAATAAGGGATCAATTTATCACCTTGTTTGTAACTTTCCAAGACCTCTCGATTAGGCTTTTCTTCGTACTTATTCCCAAACTGTTTAGCGACTAAACTTTTGGCCAACACAACATTGATAGGCAGGAACGTGTACTGATTGAAGGTCTGTACCAATACGTAATCTATTTTAGGGCCTACAGTTAGGGCCGTATTGCTGGGCAAGGTCCAAGGTGTGGTCGTCCACGCCAAGAACCAAATATTGTTAGAAACCTCCGCAAGAAAATTGGGTAAGGTCTCCGGAACGGCTTTAAACTGTGCCACTACGGTAGTATCGGTTACATCTTGATAGGTCCCGGGCTGATTGAGCTCGTGTGAACTAAGACCGGTACCTGCTTTGGGAGAATACGGTTGAATGGTATATCCTTTATATAGAAGCCCTTTGTCGTAGATCTGTTTCAACAACCACCAGACGGTTTCCATGTACTTGGACTTGTACGTAATATAGGGATCCTCCATATCTACCCAGTATCCGTACTTTTCGGTTACTTTGTTCCATACATCGGTATATCGCATCACAGCCTTTCTACAGGCTTCATTATACGCTTCTACAGAGATTTTCTTGCCTATGTCCTCTTTGGTGATTCCCAGCTCCTTCTCTACACCTAATTCAATGGGGAGTCCGTGTGTATCCCAACCGGCCTTTCGGTCTACTCTATATCCCTTTTGTGTTTTATACCTGCAAAAGATATCCTTAATGGCACGCGCCATGACGTGATGGATTCCCGGAAGTCCGTTTGCGGAGGGCGGTCCTTCAAAGAACACAAAAGGTTTGGCCCCTTCGCGAATAGAAATACTCTTTTCGAAAATGTTCTCACGTTTCCAAAAATCCAGTACCTCTTCACCCAGTTTGGGAAGGTCTAATCCTTTGTATTCTTTAAATTTTGTGCTCATAAACGTTGCTGCTTCAATAAAATTTGTCACCTTTTCCAGACAGGCTGCGAAATTACGGAATTTTAAAGAAATAGACTATCTCATTTTAGAACATGAATGTTACGGTTTTGTAAAAAAGTATATCTTTAAGTCGTTAACGAGCTTTTTGTGAAAAAATACTTTCTAATTGCCCTTCTGTTTCCCCTCTCCCTTCATGCTCAGGAATATGTGGATCTACTTCGCATCGGATATGGGCAGACCTTCAACAATACCTACGTAGACGCTGCAGGGAACACCTTTGTAAAATCGTTTGAGGCCGATATCACCCTTCCGGTCGTTCTCAATGACAAACATGCTTTTATTACAGGCGTTGCCTTTAGCCGCAACAATTTGCAGCTATATCCTAAAACCGATTCGGATATCATCTACTTTGGTGTAGATGGAAACAATTTTGCTTCCTTATACAGCAGTACCCTCAAAATAGGATTAGCCTCTACGTATAATGATTTATGGAGCAGCACCATAGTGTTGCTTCCGAAGATCGCATCGGATTATGAACAGATAAAAGGAGACGACTTCTACTTTGGTGGACTCGCTTTACTGAAATATCAAAAGACCGAACATTTAAAATATCGCTTTGGCCTCTACGCTACTTCTGAAGCATTTGGACTCTTTACCACGCCTATTGTGGGTTGGTATTATTTGAGCCCCAATAAAAAGTTTGAAATGGACATGTCCCTCCCTATTGCTGCCGATATTAGTTATAGTTTCGATACGGTTTCGGTAGGATTGGATTATTTCGGGATAGGACGAAGCTTCCGATTGTATGGCGATGCAGAAACCTCTCAAGCCTATGTGGATCTCAGTTCTTTGGAGTTTGCGAGTTATGTACAATTTATCACCCTTCAGAAACAGGTACTGCTTCGCGCGAAATTTGGCTATTCCAGCAACAATTTTGAAGTATACCCGGATGGAGAGACCATCGATCTGGGGCTTTCGGCCTTCAGTTTTGGCGACGATCGCACTCAGCTAAACCCCGATCTAAACGGAGGGTTTTTCTTAAAGTTCGAAGCCATCTATCGTTTTTCGATAGTTTCAGAAGAAAATAACAACAAGCAGGCACCCAACGACAATTGATTTTAAAGTAATTTCAATTTCTTATCTTTGGGTAAACTCCCCTCCGTAATGTTAATTAATTTAAAGAATGAAGTCTGGAAGGATTACATAAAGCCTTTCTGGAGACCCAATGAAATTTACAAAATATCAAATCATGGACGTGTCCTAAAATTTAAATTCGACCCTGACGGAAAGCTTTTAAAACCTTATGTTTTAGGAGGGTACGAAGTATTTTCGGTAATGAAGAAGAGCGGTAAGACCGATTTGGTATATGTTCATCGTGCGGTGGCAGCGCTTTTTTTGGAAGAAGAAGAGAAGCCCTATGTGATTCATAAGGATTACGATAAAAGGAATAACCTACCTTCAAATCTGGCGTATGTCGATAAGATGGAGCTGGCGGCGCACAACAAGAAAAATCCATTGGTGATAAAAGCTAAAAAGAAGGCACAATTGAATCCCAAATATTCGAAATTAAGTCCCGGAAAAGTACGAATGATAAAACGTAAAATTTTTGATCCTAACCGTAAGACCCGTATGCGTCTTATTGCAAAGCAATTCGGGATCTCCGAGATGCAGCTCTACCGAATTAAATCGGGAGAGAACTGGGGTCATATCGATTATTAAGTATGGATAGAACCTGTCCCGAATGCGGCACTAATATCATTGGTCGCGCCGATAAGAAATTTTGCAGTGATGCGTGTAGAAATGCGCATAACAATTCATTAAATAAGGACAGCAAGAATCTGGTTCGAACGATCAACAACCGCCTTCGAAAGAATTACCGTATCCTCGAGAAACTCAATGTCAAAGACAAGACCAAGGTCACCAAAGAAAGATTGTTGCGACTGGGATTTAGTTTCGACTATTTTACAAGCATCTACACCACAAAGACCGGATCTGTGTACTACTATCTCTACGATCAGGGCTATCTGGCCTTGGACAATGACTATTACCTATTGGTAAAGAATGAAGTGTCCCAATAAATTTCATTGATGAGGTGAAAATTTCAAAAAAGATATATAAAATATGGTATTGTTAGGATTCCTTACTATATTTGTATGCGATCTTGCAATAACTTAAAATTTCAAATCATGCGTAAATCTGTTTTTTATCATGCCGGTTGTCCCGTATGCGTTAGCGCAGAACACGACATTCTCAATTTAATTGGCAAAAACCATGTTGAAGTAGTCCACATTGGTGAGGATCGGTCCCGTATTTCCGACGCTGAACGTGCCGGTGTGAAATCTGTACCTGCGTTGGTGACCCCTAATGGAAATGTGCTTCACATCAATTATGGTGCATCCATTGAAGATGTAAAAGCCTAATTCACCAATTATTTAATTAGGAATGCTAACTTTGCCTGTCGAATAGTCCTTCGACAGGTTTTTTTATGAGCAATAGCCCTTTTAATCCCAAGTATCAAAACGATGATCTTTCTAAAAAGGTCATTGCGGGTCTTGAACGTATCTCTGAAACATTCAAGAAATTATTATGGGAGCAAGCGAAACAATTAAAAGTAAGTCCGATTCAAATCCAACTCCTTATCTTTATCGCTTATCACAAGCCGGAACTGTGCAACGTTAGCTATTTGGCCAAAGAATTTAATGTCACCAAGCCCACGGTGAGTGATGCCGTTCGCGTTCTTAATGCAAAGGGACTACTTCAGAAGAATTTCTCATCGAGTGATAATAGAAGTTATTTTGTAGAACTCACAGCACTTGGTCAATCCTATGTAGAAGAAACAGAACATTTTGCTAAGCCACTACAGGAATTCTTTACAAAAAAAGAATCTGCAGAACTTGAGGAACTCTTTACAACCTTAGCGTCTTTAATCAGCCAATTGAATAATAGCGGCATCCTTACCGTTCAACGCATGTGCTATGCGTGTAGATTTTACGATTCTTCTTCAAACCGAGATTATTGTAATCTCCTTCGAAAGGAGCTAAGCCCGTCCACCATTAGGCTGGACTGCCCTGAATTTGAAGAAAAGCTTTAAAATTCCTCATTGCGATAACCCAATAGCTCATTGTAGCGTACACTGAGTTTGGTTGCATCCCTTACTTCCAGGTCTGCCCTTTTAGTTTTAGTGCTGCTTTTAATACGTCTTTCTGACTTATTAGCCCTACAAGTTTGCCGTTCTCCACGATAGGAAATCGCCTGTGACGGGATTCCAAAAATTTATTGGCAGCGTCAAAAACGTTCATATTGCCATCTATTGTTTCAACATTCTTCGCCATGTGTTCCTTGACCCTTACGTCTTCCATAGGATGGTTGTAGTAACGACTCTCACTAATCTGCTTCATACAATCTCCTTCCGAAATTATCCCGACCAATTCATTTTTAGCGTTCACCACGGGCCCTCCGGAAATCTTTTTCTTAATAAGTGTTTCCATAACCTCCAACACCGATTGATCTTCTCTAAATGTAGTTAGATTCCGGCTCATATAGTCGGACACCGTGATATTCTCACTGCTTCCCTTTTTAGGTTTGGCGCGGCGGCCCATAAAACTTTTAATTCCCATACCCTTATTATTTATGCCGTTCTAAGATAATGATTTTGCTACAATTTCTTTTGAAATGTTTCTGAAAGGTAGGTAACTTGGCTTAAAATCGTACTTTTAATACAACCAAAACTCCACCGATGAAAAAATTCAGTGCCGTAATCTCCCTGCTCCTCATTCTTGGTCTTGTCTATTTTAGCTTTTACAGTTTAATGCCTCGTAGTGGTACTCCTGCTACAATTTCTGAAACAGAATTCTCGACAGAACGGGCCATGGAACCGCTTAAAGAAATTAGTAAAGCACCACATTATTTGGGCTCTGCAGAGCACGTGCGTGTACGATCATACCTCATCGATCAATTGCGCACACTAGGGCTGCAGGTAGAGGAGCAATCGGGTTTTGTAGTACAAACGGGCAATAAAAGCCTTGTAAAACCAACTAATATCCTTGCAAGGATTCCCGGCTCCAGTTCCGGAAAGGCGCTTTTGTTGCTATCTCATTACGACAGCGCCAAAGTGCCATCCTACGGAGCAAGTGACGCCGGCAGTGGGGTTGTCACCATACTCGAAAGTTTACGAGCATATCTCGCCGGTGGGGCAACTCCAAAAAATGATATTATCATATTGTTCTCAGACAGTGAAGAGCTGGGGTTGGACGGGGCTGTTCTTTTTGTAAAAGAGCACCCGTGGGCAAAGGATGTAAGCCTAGTGCTTAACTTTGAAGCCCGGGGCAGCGGTGGACCCAGCAACATGATCTTGGAGACCAATCAAGGGAATGCTAATTTGATAAAGGCTTTTGCGGAGGCCAATCCCGAATACCCTGTGGCTTCTTCACTTATGTACAGTATCTATAAGATGCTTCCCAATGATACCGATTCTACCGTGTTTCGCGAAGACGGAGACATCGACAGTTTCTTTTTTGCCTTTATCGATGATCATTTCGACTATCATACAGCTAATGATACGGCTGAGAATTTAAACGAGAATACCCTCCAACATCAGGGAAGCTATCTCTTGCCTTTGCTGCATTATTTCGCAGATGCAGATCTCACTTCGTTGAAGTCAAATCAAGATCACGTCTATGTCAATTTCCCTTTTGTGAAACTCATTCATTATCCGTTTTCATGGATCTTAAGCATGCTATTGATCGCCATTGCAGGATTCTTCATATTATTCTTCTATGGAATGATGAAAGGTATGATAAGCGGCGCAGCAATAGGAAGAGGCTTTATTGCCTTGTTTGTTGGTCTCATTAGCTGTGGTACCTTGGGATATTTTGGCTGGCAGCTATTAGTAGTGCTTTACCCCCATTATAATGAGATACAGCATGGCTTTACGTATAACGGCCACACATACATTGCCTTTTTCGTACTGCTATCCCTCGCAATATTATTTAGTATTTACAAGAAATGGGGTAAAAAAGAGGAGGCCGCTAGTCTATTTGTGGCCCCCTTAACATTATGGCTGCTCATCAACACGGTAATATTCGTATACCTTAAAGGTGCCGCTTATTTTATCATTCCCGTCTATTTTGCACTCATCTCCTTTTGGTTGCTTATAAAACAGGAAAAACCCAATCTTCTGTTGCTTACACTATTAGCGACTCCGGCCCTCTTCTTTTTTTCTCCACTCATACAATTCTTCCCGGTGGGTCTGGGCCTCGAAATGTTAGTAATTAGCTGTGTGTTTACTGTTTTAACCTTTGGTTTGCTCCTTCCGGTATTCCATTTTTATCGTAAAAAGAGGCTGCTCGCCATCCTATGCTTTGTGGTAGCCACCGGATTTTTTATCAGTGCCCATCTTTCAAGTAGTTTTTCTGAAGAACGCCAAAAACCGAATAGTTTGGTCTATTACCAGAATGACGATACTAACACCGCATATTGGGTCACCTACGACCAGATATTGGACGATTGGACCAGGGGATATTTAGGAGATTCTCCTCAAGAAGCTTCAGCGTATATCACAAATGCAGCCGGAAGCAAATATAATACGGGGTATTCGTTTGCGGCTGAAGCTCCTGTAAAGGACATTGCTTCTTTCGAGATCCAATTGAAGCAGGATACACGTATCGGGAACGAGCGCAATGTGTCGTTTACCCTAGTTCCGAAGCGGAAAATACATCAATTGTTACTTTTTGCGGACTCCACTCACTTTTTTAAAAAATTGGTTTTTAACGGAAAGAACGTCACGGCAGATAGTACAGGGTATGCGTTTGGAACTCGAGATCATAACGGACTTATACGTTATTTTCTAGCCGACAACGAGCCTTTGGAGGTATCGTATGTTTCAAACAGTCCTTCGGTTGAATTTACTGCCATAGAATATTCTTATGATCTACTTGAGCATCCGCAATTTAGTATCAACAAGCGTACAAAAGACATGATGCCGAAGCCATTCGTGACAACAGATGCCATTGTGGTCAAAAAAAGTTTTAACATAGATTCGCTGTCGGTCAAAAAGGTCGATTCGATATCTTATCAAATCCAGCCATCCAATGAATAATGCAATCGCTATCGCAGGTATGGGCTGGCTAGGCCAAGCATTCGCACAGCATCTTATAGTGTTGGGCTATCGCGTAAAAGGTTCTGTGACCACAGCTGAAAAAGCAGCCGAAATGAAAAGCAGAGGCTTTGATGTCTATCCCGTAGTGGTTACCGAAAGTGGCGTGCAAGGTGAAGTACAGGTATTGTTACAGGAGTGCAAGGTGTTGTTTATAATGATCCCTCCCGGTTTGCGCAGAAATACCGGTGCCGATCATGTTTTAAAAATGCGTCATTTTCTAAAAGAAGTAGAGCGTTCGGAGGTTGAAAAGGTGGTTTTGGTAAGCAGTACTTCGGTGTATGATGATAGCCAAGGTACGGTGACGGAAAAAGACCTGCCTCGTCCCACCACCGATTCAGGCAGACAACTCTTTCAAGTGGAGCAATTATTTTTTAATGCGCCATTCCTTTCGACTTCCATTGTTAGATTTGGGGGTCTTTTGGGTGGAAGCAGACAGCCTGTTCGGTACTTGTCAGGGCGAACAGATCTTAATGATGGCGCTGCTCCCGTAAATCTGATACACAGGGAGGACTGCATCGGGATCCTTTCAGAAATAATAAAACAAGAAGCCTACGGTCATGTTTTTAATGCCGTTGCGCCACAGCATCCTGCTAAAAAGGACTATTACATTCAGAAAGCAAAGGAATTGCAATTGGAGCCGCCCCACTTTTCCGAAGAAGAAACGCAAGAAATCTTCAAACAAGTAGATTCTGTGAATGTCCCACATCGATTGCGGTATACATTTAAACACAGTATATAAAAAAGGACCCGTTTTCACGGGTCCTATATTTTCTTGCTTTGTCTTGAATTACCAAATACGCACGCGGTCTTCAGGTTTGATGTACATTGCATCACCTTCTTTAATATCAAATGCTTCATAGAATGCATCTATATTCTTTAAAGGCTGCGTAGCACGGTACATTCCCGGAGAATGCGGATCGGTTTTAATTTGCGTTTCAAGAGCTTCATCACGCTGCTTGGTACGCCAAACAGTCGCCCAGCTCATAAAGAAGCGTTGCTCAGGTGTAAAGCCATCGATCTTTCCCGGTCTTCCGTTCTTGGCATAGAACTTCTGTAAGCCGTCATACGCCCCTAGAAGTCCGCCAAGGTCTCCAATGTTCTCTCCCGATGTAAACTTCCCGTTTATAAACACACTGTCCAATACTTCAATACGGTCGTACTGTTCGGCCAATTTGTTAACACGTCCTGTAAAATTCTCCAGATCGGTCTCTGTCCACCAGTTTACCAAATTTCCATCGGCATCAAATCTAGAACCGCTGTCATCGAATGCGTGAGAGATTTCATGTCCAATCACAGCTCCTATTCCTCCGTAGTTGACAGCCTCATCGGCCTTATAATCGTAGAAAGGCGGTTGTAAAATAGCGGCCGGAAATACGATCTCATTGTTGAATGGGTTGAAATACGCATTCACAGTTTGCGGAGACATACCCCACTCGGTACGATCTACAGGTTCATCGATACGGTCAAGGTTATCCTTAAGACCCCATTGGGCTACAGCTACCATATTGTCATAGTAGGTATTTCCGGGTTTCACCTCCATAGTAGAATAATCCTTCCACTTATCTGGATATCCAATCTTCACCGTGAATTTATCCAGTTTTTCTATGGCTTTTACTTTGGTGCTGTCGCTCATCCAATCAAGGGCATTCACACGGTCCTTAAACGCATCGATCACGTTCGCGATCATTGTTTCTGCTTTGGCTTTGGCCTCCGGCGGAAACATCTCATCCACATATAACTTTCCTAAAGCTTCGCCTACTGTATTGTTTACAGTAGCTAACGCACGCTCGTTTGCAGGGCGCTGCTTTTTGGCCCCGCTTAGATATTTACTGTAAAATTCCCAGTTCGCACGTTCGATGTCGGTAGTGAGCATACCCGCTGCATCGTTAAGGGTTTGCCAACGCATCACTGTTTTCCAGGTTTCGATATCCTTTTGCCCAAAAGTGTTTTGAACCACTTTCATATAATCGGGCTGCATTACGATTACGGTATCCAATTCTTTAGTTACTCCAAGGTCCTTGAAAGCTTGTTCCCATTGGATCGCAGGTACCATTTTTTGAACTTCACTCATGGAACGCGGATTGTTGAAATTTCTAAAATCACGGCTCGCTACTTTGTCAAGACGAGGTACTGCCAATTTGGTTTCGAAGGCCAAAATGGTCTCGGCCTGTTTGCGGGCCTCAGCCTCATTATCACCTAAGAATTGAAGCATCCGCGTAATATGGTCTACATATTTCTCACGGATTTCAACCGATTTAGGGTCGGTGTTGGTATAGTAATCGCGATCCGGCAATCCTAATCCACCCGGAGTGATATAGGCCGAATTGATCGCACTATTGTTGGGGTTAGAAAAAGCTGCAATTCCAAAAAAGGGCTGAGAAACCTCTGCTGCATTTTCGGTCATAACTTTCTGAAAATCGGCAACGGTCTTTATGGAAGCAATCTTGTCCAGCGCCGGTTGCAGGGGTGTGATCCCCGCTTCGTTTCTCGCTACCGTATCCAATTCGGTTTCAAAGATCATTAAAGCTTTGGCTTGGTCGGTCTCGGGCGCATATTTGTCGCTCTTTTGAGCCTTATCGATAAGGGCCAATACATCGTTATCGGTCTTTTTCCGAAGCACATTAAAGCCTCCCCACCGTACCTGATCATCCGGGATTTCAGTTACCTTCATCCAGTTCCCATTCACGTAGTTGTAAAAATCGTCTTTCGGGCTTACCGTGGTGTCCATATTTGCCAGGATGATCCCCCGCGGCTCGCTTTCGGCATTGGCCATGTTCGTATCCTTGTCCTTACAAGAACTTACGGCTACAGCGATCAAGGCAGCTGCAAAGCCCGTTGTTAAAATGTTTGTTTTCATTCGTTGTAGATATTTATTTAGTGGTCATACCTGCTGTTGGGTATATATACTCTTAATACTTTTTTCTGAAAGCATACATCCTTCAAAAATCCGTTGAAGGATATGTCTTTTTTTTAGTCTTTTTGTTACAACTTTATTGATTTTTATCGTTAAGTTCTGCCTGATAGACCGAATCTAAAAATCGTTTTTGTTTTTTCAATTCCTCTTCTTCATCATCTTTTCGTTGCAGATCGATGGCATCCTTTTGAAATTTTTCGTTGATCTGAAGGATCAAATTACGCACCGAAGCATTCATTTCACGAATAGCAAGTGCCGTTTGAGCCGAATCTACTATAGTCCTATGTACAAGCTGGTCAAGCATTTTGGCACGGGTACGAACCACCGTTAATCGTGCGAGAATACCATTTGTATGTAAGGTATCCGGAATGGTTTTAGGAAGGGAGTCTGAAAAAATCACCAGCTGTTCACTGGCCCCTCGCAGTTTTTCTAGGTTTGCCCCGTTGATTGCCTTTATATCATATTCGAAATCTTCAAAAGCAGGCCATTGTGTGGTAATGGACCTCGCCTTATCGGTTAAAACCGGAAAATTAAAGTTTTCTACCCCGTACACTTGAGATGAATTCTGAATCGATTTTTCCGGAAATTCTTCTCCTTCCGAAGCAGAATTACAAGCCGTAAAAAGCAGTGCGCTAAGGATAAATAACTTCAAAAAAACGGGGAAACGCTTCATTATCATTTGGTAAAGGAGCACAAATATAGCAGTTCTTTTCCCAATCAAAAGTTATTTTTTAAAAAGAAAACCTTCGGAATATGCCTATATTTATCGGCTTAAATCACATTTCAGCATGAAAAAGAGAATATTGATCATTGGTGCTTCAGGACAAATTGGAACAGAACTTACCGTATTTCTTCGAAAACGTTACGGCAATCATAAAGTGATCGCCAGCGACATTGTAGAAGGTGATGCCGCCATGCTTGCCGACGGACCTTTTGAGATCTTGGATGCGATGGATTATGACGCTGTGCAAGATGTAGTGATACGCCATGAAATCACCGATGTGTACCTTATGGCGGCCATGCTCTCTGCAACGGCGGAGAAATTTCCCATGAAGGCATGGAATCTCAACATGAACTCTCTTTTTAATGTTCTAAATTTAGCCCGCGATAAAAAAATTGAAAAGATCTTTTGGCCCTCCAGCATTGCGGTGTTTGGACCTACACCCCCTAAAACAGACACGCCTCAACGAACCGTGATGGAGCCTTCCACGGTATACGGGATAAGCAAACAAACAGGAGAGCGTTGGTGTGAATATTATCACAAGCGTTTTGGGGTCGATGTGCGGAGTATTCGCTACCCGGGACTAATAAGTTATACGGCACCTCCGGGCGGAGGTACTACTGATTATGCCGTGGATATATACCACAAAGCATTGAAACATAAAAATTATGTGTGTTTTTTAAAAGAAGACACAACATTGCCCATGATGTATATGGAGGATGCGATTAAAGCTACAGTTGGGATCATGGAAGCTCCTGCCGAAGCGATAAAGATTCGTAGTGCCTATAATCTGGCGGCTTTTAGTTTTAATCCTGAAGAGATCGCTGAAAGCATTCGGAAACATTTACCCGATTTCAAGATTTCTTACGAACCCGACTTCCGGCAGGCTATAGCCGATTCTTGGCCGCAAAGTATTGATGACTCTGAAGCAAGAGACGATTGGGGATGGTCACACGCTTTTAGTTTGGAAGAGATGACCGAGGTGATGTTGAAGAATTTAAGAACACTGAAGAGTTCCTAAGTTGTTATTCTTTTTTGCGTTTCTTCTTATCCCACCAAATATATCCGCCAAAGAGCACTAAACTTACTACCGATCCCCAGATGAGTCCGTTCTGCAAACTATCGGTACTACGTCCCATAATGGCGACAAAAATGGTGAGCGGGGTGATTCCCAACAGCGTGGCTCCTATAAATTTCCAGTAGTTCATTTTTAGAATGCCGGCGACAAAACTTATGGCGTCGTTGGATAATAAGGGGTTGAAACGCGTGACGATCACAGCCCAAAAGCCGTAGTCGTCTATAAAATCTTCTATTTTGTCTTCGGTTTTCGGTCCTATCAATTTGCTTACAAGTACAGGTCCGAAATACCGCCCGATGCCATACCCCACTGTGGAAGCAGAAAAGACAGCTGCGTACACGATTAAACTTCCCCAAATAGGGCCATAGGCTAAAATAGAAACCACCATTAGTGCAAGAGAAGGGATCACTAAAAGGAACATTTGTACGATCATGGCGAGAACCAACACCACCGGACCCAGCCACCCGAAGTCATCTACCCACTCCTTGATGCGCGCTTCATCTTCGCTGGTAAGGACATTCCAGGCTTCATCGAGAAACTGTTGTGCTTCGGGGATGAAAAAATAGGAGGCGATCAATGCGACAAAAATGCCTAGAGAAATGAACAAGGGAAGCTTGCTTTTTTTTACAGACGTAGTATTAGATGAATCTTTAGACACGTTAGGATGCGATATTTTGTGGGAATATAAAACAAAAATCCCAACCTGAATTAGGTTGGGATTTTGCTCCTCTTCTTGGGCTCGAACCAAGGACCCTCTGATTAACAGTCAGATGCTCTAACCAACTGAGCTAAAGAGGAAGGTTAACTAAATTTATCTAAGAGTTTTGAAATAAGTTCTGGAAAAATTTTTAAATTTTCAATATACTTCTTACTCTTCATTTTCTTTATATGGGTTTCAATTCTTCTAGCCTGACTTCTATTGTAACATTCAATTGATAAATATAATTGCCAATCATTTGTTTTCGAAGTATAAGCATCCTTATAAAACCCTGTATTGTGTTGTGTAATTCTTTCCTCAACCGTATTCGTTTCTCCAATATAGAAACTTGATAATTTTTTTGAGAAAAGTATATAAACATAATACATTTCAATATTTTAAGAACTTTTTATCTCTTTGCTCTAACCTCCCGATAGCTATCGGGATGAGCTAAAGAGGAAGGTATTTTTCGCTTTAGCGGATGCAAATATAAATTATTTTCTAAGGGCTGCAAAAAGATTTGATATTTTTTTACCCTCCAAATATGGCGCGGTAAATATCATTCCCATTGGCGAAAAGCACTAATGCGATCAATAAGAAGAAGCCTACCATTTGGGCATACTCCATAAACTTATCGTTAGGTTTTCTTCCACTAACCATTTCGTACAACAGGAACATCACATGCCCTCCGTCCAACGCAGGAATAGGCAACACGTTCATAAAAGCCAAAATGATCGAAATTAAAGCGGTAGTATGCCAAAAGGCCAACCAACTCCATTCCCCCGGAAATAAGTTTCCAATCGCTCCAAAGCCTCCAACTTGTGTGATTCCCTCTTTGGTAAAGACGTATTTAAACTGCTTCACGTAATCCTTGAGAATGTTATATCCATATACCGTTCCTTGGGTAATGCTTTCCCCCAGACCATAGGTAAGCTTGGTGCCTCCCGTTTGAAGTTCTTTTCCAAAATTATTGATTCCAATAATCCCGTCTTCATTTGGGGTGACTGTCAAGGTGTCTAGCGTTCCATTTCTGGAAACAATTAAGGTGTTCTCAGCATCTTTGATCAATGCAT
>NZ_CAXAXI010000021.1:0-50928 GCF_963972995.1 uncultured Altibacter sp. | reverse complement strand
AAGAGGCGTTACCGAACATGTCACACCCGGCGTAGCTTTGAACGATGATATCCTGCAGTCTAAATCCAATAACTTTTTGGCAGCACTTCATTTTGGAAGTGATGCTGTAGGCGTTTCCTTTTTAGATGTCTCCACAGGCGAGTTCTTGACCGCTCAGGGATCTGTAGAATATATTGACAAATTACTTCAGAATTTTAACCCTTCGGAAATACTTTTCAGTAAACAAAAGCGACGGTTATTCGCCGAAACGTTTGGAGACAATTACCATATCTTCCATCTTGAGGACTGGGTTTTCCAAAGCGATTATGCGTTGGAGAGTCTTTACAAACAATTTGATGTAAAGAACCTAAAAGGATTTGGGGTCGATCATCTCAATGCAGGGATCATCGCTTCGGGAGCTGTATTACACTACTTGGGGGAAACACAGCACAATAGATTGTCGCACATTACAAAGATCTCTAGAATTGCCGAGGATGACTATGTATGGATGGACCGATTTACCATTCGGAATTTAGAACTGTATCATTCGCAACATCAACAAGCGGTTACCTTGTTGGACGTTATCGACAAGACCATTTCACCCATGGGAGGCCGTATGTTGAAACGTTGGATGGCGCTTCCGCTGAAGGACTCAGAAAAAATTACGCGTCGGCATGAGGTGGTGAGTTATTTGCTGGCCAATGCGCCTACCCTCACTACCATTCAGCAACATATTAAACGCATAGGCGATCTGGAGCGACTGGTCTCAAAAGTGGCCACCGGAAAAGTGAATCCACGTGAAGTGATCCATTTGAAGAATTCACTGGAAGCAATCGTTCCGGTAAAGGCAGAAGCCCTAGCGTCTGAAAATCACTCGGTTCAGCGTATTGGTGAACAATTGCAATTATGTGAGTCCTTGCGGGCAAAGATCAAGGAAACCCTAAACGATGCTGCACCCGTACATATTTTAAAAGGAAACGCAATAGCTTCGGGTTTTCATGAAGACCTCGATGCCTTACGGGCTATTTCAACGGGAGGCAAGGAATATATAGAGGACATGTTGGAACGGGAGACCCGGCGCACGGGAATCACCTCGTTAAAGATTGCTTCCAACAACGTGTTTGGTTACTATATTGAAGTGCGGAACACCCACAAAGATAAGGTGCCCGAAGACTGGGTGAGAAAACAAACTTTAGTAAGTGCAGAACGCTATATCACCAATGAGCTTAAGGAATATGAATCTAAGATCTTGGGTGCTGAAGAGAAAATCGCGGTACTGGAACAGCAGCTATATAATGAGCTGGTGGAATGGATGTTGCCTTTTATTGGTGCCGTCCAACAGAATGCAGTATTGATCGCCGAGCTGGATTGTCTGTGTTCTTTCGCAACGCAAGCGAAACAAGCGAATTATTCCAGACCGCTGCTGGATGACACTTTCGACCTTGATATTAAAGAAGGGCGTCACCCTGTGATCGAAAAGCAGTTGCCGCCGGATGCCCCCTATATTGCCAACGATGTTTTTCTGGATAGGGAAAATCAACAGATCATCATGATCACAGGTCCAAACATGAGCGGAAAGTCTGCCATACTTCGGCAAACTGCTCTTATTGTACTGCTTGCCCAAATGGGCAGTTTCGTACCCGCAGCAGCCGTACGAATGGGTTGCGTCGATAAAATCTTCACGCGTGTAGGGGCCAGTGACAATATATCAATGGGTGAGTCGACCTTTATGGTCGAGATGAACGAAACGGCCAGTATCTTGAATAATATTTCTGAACGCAGTTTGGTACTGTTGGATGAGATTGGAAGGGGGACCAGCACCTACGATGGTATTTCCATTGCATGGGCCATAAGCGAATATTTGCATGAACATCCATCTAGGGCAAAGACTTTGTTTGCAACACATTACCACGAGTTGAACGAAATGACCGAAACTTTTGCCCGCATTAAGAACTATAATGTTTCGGTAAAAGAATTGAAGGATACGGTATTATTTCTTCGGAAATTAGTTCCCGGAGGTTCTCACCACAGTTTCGGGATTCATGTAGCAAAAATGGCAGGAATGCCACCTGCTGTGTTGCATCGTGCCAACAAGATCCTTAAACGATTGGAGAAGTCGCATTCTTCCGAAGAACTCACGGAAGAAATGAAAGCATTATCTAAAGAAGAAATGCAATTAAGTTTTTTTAAATTGGATGACCCCTTATTGGAAGAGATTCGCGATGAAATCCTTGATATTGATATTGATACGCTCACCCCTGTGGAAGCCCTTATGAAGTTGAATGAGATCAAACGTATGTTGCAACGAAATGCTTCGGTCAAGATGAAAAAGTAAGAGTAGTGCGGTCTTAATTTTTTTAAGAAATAGCTTTGCTTTTGCAGTAAATATTTTAAATTTGCACCTGCTTGCCGCTGAGGTAGGCGCACTTTGTAAGAAGTGTATTTTTGAAAAACGCGAAAATAGCTCAGTTGGTAGAGCGCCACCTTGCCAAGGTGGAGGTCGCGGGTTCGAATCCCGTTTTTCGCTCAGAGG
The DNA here is from genome assembly GCF_963972995.1 of uncultured Altibacter sp. Lineage (NCBI taxonomy): Bacteria > Pseudomonadati > Bacteroidota > Flavobacteriia > Flavobacteriales > Flavobacteriaceae > Altibacter > uncultured Altibacter sp. The sequence continues at coordinate 48,416 of NZ_CAXAXI010000021.1, read as the reverse complement.
AAATGGAATTCATGCTTTGACCTTTCAAGTATGGCAAAAATTGAAAACTCCGCGACAGTCGCGGGCCTGCCTGCCGGTAGGCAAGTTCGAATCCCGTTTTTCGCTCGATACCAAAATTACTGCTGAAGTGGTGGAATTGGTAGACACGCTGGACTTAAAATCCAGTGGACAGAAATGTCCGTACGGGTTCAAGTCCCGTCTTCAGTACAAAAGCTCCCAAACGGGAGCTTTTTTTAAAGATCATCACTTAATATCTTCTTGATCTCCTCGTCCACATCCTTTTTAAGATCGTCTGATGCAATGCTTCTTTTGCTTATTCGGTACGAAATATACATAAGGAAGAAAAGGATGGGCAAGATGGCCGGCAGGGAATACCAAAAATCGAATTCATCAATATACTGGATCTTATAATTGATAACGCCCGAGAGTTGAAATAGGAACATGGTGAGTGGCACTAAAATAGCGTATTTCCACCAATTTCCGGATGTTAAGAACCAGATGCCGGTCAATAAGACGAAGGTTATTTTTGTTAAAAGTGCATGCAAATAGGCTTGCACATTGTTAAATCCGCCGGAATCTATAGTTCCAAAAGGAGTGTCCCAAGTACTCGTTTCGGCGGGTGCGTACTTATACATATAAAATAAAAAAGGTGTTGCTATCAAAAAAGCAGATAGCAACACCCCATTGATAATATTTTTCTTTCTATCCGTTTGGTGGAACTTCGTATTTGTCTTTGTCAATTTGTTGCTCATCGGTGCTTAATGCTTCTGGGGTGCAACTTGCCGCTAGTGCAAGTATCGCTAAAATAAACATAAGTTTTTTCATAATAACTGTATTTGTAGGTTAAATTCCTGACGAAGATATACAGTTATTAGTAAATTTCTAATAGTGCAAAGAAACTAAGTTTTTAGTACTTTTATCGATTTTATTTACTTTTTATCGATTATTCTACTATAAATTTTATGAACAATCGTATTTCCTAAGGGAAAATATAAGGCAAAAAAGAGTGCCATACCTAAAGCAAATACATGAGGTCCAAAGGTGCGATCAAGAATGTTGTTCGGGTAGATATACGAGGTTTGAAAAGCATATCCTCCAAACTCGAGAATTCCCATAGCTACAAGTCCGTAAGCATATTGTGTAAAAAAACTGTACTCCTTTAAAACAATGGAGATCGGCACCATATAGAAGATATAGGTGGGAATGATTTGCCACCAATGGGTAAATTTGGCGATCTCCGTAAGAATCCCGATATAATTCATCAATACGCCCCACACGAGATACACTACAATATAGATATATACCCTGGTTTTTTCAACCAAGCGTACTTTGCGGTACATTTGCATGAAAGCATCTTTCATAGGAGAATAATCTTACTAATGATAAATAAAAAGCCTCGCATAGCGAGGCTTTTTATGTTTTAATGATTACCCATATTACATGGCATCATCATTGCCTTCTACTTCATCTTCTACTTCTTGAGCAGCGTTCTCCATAGCATCGCCGGTCTCTTCAGCAGCATTTTCCATAGCATCGCCGGCATCATCCATGGCATCTTCGGTATCATCTACCATCTCTTCCATGGCATCTTCTGCTTTTTCTTCCTTGGTCTCTCTACATGAGTAGATAGAGAATACTAAGCTTAAAGCAGCGAATGATAAAATAAGTTTTTTCATAATTATTGTGATTAGTGATTAATATATAGTAAATGTAATATATTTTTTAATTTTTGTATCTCTCAGGCTTAATTTTCGTTCATATCGTCTGTACCTTCAATTTCCTCTTCGATCTCTTCACCCGCTTTTTCAATGGCTTCTCCTGTTTCTTGCATAGCCTCTTCAATAGCCTCTCCGGCTTTGTCTAAATTTTCTTCGGTGTCTTGTGCTGCTGCTTCAATAGCTTCTTCGGCTTTTTCACCCGTAGTTTCGCGACAGGAATACGTGGCGAAAACTATGCTAAGTGCAGCTGCAGATAGAATTAGTTTTTTCATATTATATGATTTTTAGGTTATTAGCGTATAAAATTAAGTAATTTTTTAGTTAGGGGCGCTTTTCTATCAAATATTTCCAATACCGCTTGGGTACGTGTTGGTGATGCAGCCTCGTATTTTTTCGAGATGTAATGTTCGTGCTTTTAAAATAGTTCTTCCAAAGCGCTTCAAACTGCATTTCTTCTTCAGCATATCCAACATTTGGAGAAAGAGCGCCTGGATCAAATTTGAAGGTAATAATTTCAACGCGTACCAAATCGTAGTAGATCCCGTACTTTCGCTTCAGGTCGTAAATGATCCATTTTTGATCGGCATACCGATGTTTGAAATGTGATATATTGAGAGGTAATACATTAAAATCCGGGGAAATAACAGCAAAGTACACACCTTCTTTGGTTTGTCGGAAACGCACAAAGGCATCCAAGCGATGTTTTTCCCGATCCACCATTTTTACAACTTTTGATAGTCGCAATATGTCAGGATCGCTATAATTTTGAGAAATAGGACTGCTGGCTTTTAGTTGTTTCTGAATAAAAATCAGCATGGACTCTTCACTCCCTGCTATTTCTGAAAGATAGGCTTTGTAAATAAGTCGTAACCCATGGTGACTGCATTTCTGCTTCAAAGTCTTCCAAACTCTTTTGGCGTGTGTGACATTGGTTTGCACAACCTCTTTTTCGTCAAATAAAGTATGAGCATGATCATACTGAGCTTCTCTAAGAATACGAATCTTAGAAAGTCTTTCGTCGTACACCTTAAATACAACCGAAAGAAAACCGTCAAAAGACCCATCATATATAAGAAATTTGATCATCCAACCATAGGTGTGACTGGATCAAACAAATTTAATTGTCCATTCAGCATTCCCCGAAATTTATGCTTCGATTCCTGAAGGATCAATCCTTTAATTTGAGCCGCCGTTCTGTCCTTGGTCTCGAAACTAGGAGCGTCACAGACAATAAAATATTTTGCGCGATTTGCTGCAATACCCAACGCTTTTAAATGATCCCAATGAAGCCGTCTAAAACGTCTGGCCTGAAGTATCTTATGCACCGATTTGAGTCCAATGCCGGGTACTCTGGCGATCATCCCTCGGTCTGCTTTATTAATATCCACCGGGAAGAGCGCCAGATTCCTTAAGGCCCAGCTCAATTTTGGATCGATGTCCGAATCGAGATTAGGGTGTTCCTTAGATAATAATTCTCTAATGTCGAATCCGTAAAACCGAAGTAGCCAATCGGTTTGATACAGCCTGTTCTCACGTAATAATGGGACATTGGTGCCAATGGATGGCAATCGCGCATCGTAACTAATGGGAATATACCCCGAATAGTACACACGTTTCAGATTGTATTTTTTATATAAGTAAGCCGAATTGTACATGATCTCCGCATCTGTTTCCCCCGCAGCTCCTATGATCATTTGGGTACTTTGACCTGCCGGCGCATAGACCGGGGTGTTCTTGATAATTTTCCGCTCCGAGCGATACTGAATGATCTCATTTTTCACTTTCTCCATGGGCCGAAGAAAATCGTTTCTTTTTTTATCGGGTGCAAGAAGTTTCAATCCTTCAACCGATGGAATTTCAATGTTCACACTTAATCTGTCGGCATAGAGCCCGGCTTCACGCATTAAAGCATCACTGGCTCCGGGAATGGATTTTAAATGAATGTATCCATTGAAATTTTCTTCCTTCCGAAGTTTCTTGGCGACAGCGATCAAGCGCTCCATGGTATAGTCGGCATTCTTAAAGATCCCGCTGCTTAAGAACAGCCCTTCTATATAATTTCTTCGGTAAAAAGCAATGGTGAGATCCACCACTTCCTGCACCTTAAAAGCTGCTCTGGGTATATCATTGCTTTTGCGTGTGACACAATAGGCGCAATCGAAGATGCAATAATTTGTGAGAAGTATTTTTAGCAAAGAAACACAACGGCCGTCTTCGGTATAACTATGGCATATGCCCATGCCGCTGCTATTTCCTAATCCTTTATTTTTATTGGTACGCTTACTGCCGCTCGAGGCACATGAAACGTCGTATTTGGCGGCGTCCGCCAGGATATTCAACTTTTCTTTGATTCGTTCGTAATTCATTTCATGTATTTGGAAAGATTACAAAAATATGGAATATATCCATTTAAATAGGAATAGTTCCATAAAATATTTGGATAATTTCCAAATAAATGTAACTTTGGGTATGGATTCAAAATTGTCAATAGAAGCGAAACGCTTCAAGAAAGTGCGTGAAGAACTCAATCACACGCAGCAATCCTTTGCCGACCTCCTGCAGATCGGTGCTACCACTGCCGATATAGAGCGTGGTAAAACAAAACTTAGTGGGAAGGTGGTGATGGAACTCCTGCGGCAATTCAATATTAATCCGTTGTGGTTGTTTGGTGAAAGTTATACGCAATTTGTGAATATAAATGGTGGTGACGTAAGTCCGAAGGTGCTTACACTCGATACAGAATCCAATGACACCATTCTTTTGGTCAATCAAAAGGCAGCCGCTGGGTACCCGCATAACATTCAGGATGTGGATTGGTATGAATCGCTCCCATCATTCTCAATTCCGCTACCGCAATACCGAAACGCGACGTATCGAGGATTTCAGGTGGAAGGGGATAGTATGTTGCCAAATATTCGGCCTAACGAGTGGGTCTTAGGAAGAGCAGTTCCCAGTATTTCCGAAGCGAACGACAGTAAGATTTATATTGTGGTGCTGCGGGATTCCGTATTGGTAAAGAAATTGCAAAAAATACCCAATAATCCACAAAAAGTTCGATTACTTTCCTTAAATCCCGAATATCTTCCCATTGATGTAGAGATCTCGAACATACAGGAATTGTGGTTGGTAAACAGTAAATTGACATTTGGAATTGACGAGCCTTCAGAAAGTAGTTTGCTGCAGCAATTGCAACAGTCCATGCAAGAACTAAAAGGGCAAATCTCAAATTTAAAAGCATAAAAAGAGGCGACATTTCTGTCGCCTCTTATAAACTAACAAATTATATTAGTTGTCATTATCGGTCTTTACCTTAATCTTGGTATCACCGTCATCTTCTTTAATCTTCACCGATTTATCCTCGGTTTCCATCTTGATCTTGGTGTCGCCGTCATCTTCTTTCACTTTAATCTCGGCGCCTTCTTCCTCCATTTCTTGGATCAAGGCCTCGCTTTCGGTCATTTCTTCCTCTTTCGTTTCTCTGCAAGAAGTAAAAGAAGTCCCCATGAATAATAGGGTTACTGCAATAATTGCTACTTTTTTCATATAGATCTGTTTAATTAATCGTCGTTTCCAATTTTGTCGATCTCTTCGTTGATTTCCTCATTAATCTCTTTGTCCACTTCTTTAGCGGTACGCTCCAAGATCCCTTCCGATTCTTCAACCGCCTCATTGGTTTCTACTTCAACCTCTCGTACCACTTCTTTGGTTTCAGTTTTAGTTTCTCTACACGATGTAGTGGCCAATGCCGCTAGAACGATTGCAATTGATAAGATTATTCTTTTCATTTTCTAATAGGTTTGTGTTAATAGCTAAAACAAAGCTACATTTTTTAACATTTGGTCCTTCGTAAAGTTTTATTAAAGTTTCTAAACGAAATCTTATCATCTTCACCAAAGTTGTTGAATTAATCTCTGAAAATGAGGGGTTATTTGATTTGTCCCTTGACATTTATCTGTCTAAGGTAGTTCATCGTCTTCTCTGTTGCTCCCGTATTTTTATGTACAAAATGGCCGCAGATCATACCGGTTTTTACTCTGAAGGATGTATCTGAAATGAGCTTTTGCTCTATCTCTTTGTACGCTTCCGGAGCGTCCACCGAAAAAAGACCTGCCAATTGCTCTAACCGTTGTGCTTCGGGAAAGTTTGAATAATTTTTTCCTATAATAATAGGAATGCCGAAAGTGGCCGGTTCAAGAATATTGTGCAAACCGGTTGCGCCCATGGCCCCGCCAACATAAGCGATGTCTCCATAGCTGTAAATTTTGGTAAGAATACCAATTGTATCAACAATAAGGACTTGGTATTCTGAAAGGTGTTTTCCTTTCTTTTCTGAATAAAGCACGCTGGACTTTGTTATTTTTTTTCTGAAAGCATCAATCTTCGGCATGTCGATCTTATGGGGGGCTATTACGTATTTTACAAACGGTGTAGACGTATTGATCGCCGTTAACAGAACCGCTTCATCTTCAGGCCAAGTGCTTCCGCATACTATACACAAAGTATCTCCTTTAAATTGCTCCATGAAATCAAGTGTATTGTCCTTCTCAATTTGCTGTGATACACGATCGAAACGCGTGTCGCCGCTTACGGTCACATTCTTCAAGTTAAGGCTTTGCAGCAATTCTTCGGAAACTCGATCTTGCACGAAAATATGCTCGAAGCTTCGCAAAGCGTTACGCATAAATCCTCCGTACGATTTAAAAAATATTTGCTCCTTCCGAAACAAACCCGAGACCAAGAGCGTAGGGATCCCCTCTTTTTTTAATGTCCAAAGATAATTGGGCCAAAATTCGTATTTCACGAAAATAACCAGCGAAGGATGGATGGCCTTGACGAATCGCGTTGCATTTTGTCGCGTATCCATAGGCAAGTAGACGACCACATCGGCCAAAGGAGTGTCTTTCTTGACCTCAAAACCCGATGGCGAAAAGAACGAAACGAGTATCTTATAGTGGGAAAATTCTTTTCTAACGGCTTCCATAATTGGAACTCCCTGTTCAAATTCTCCTAAAGAAGCACAATGAAACCAAATGGTTTTATCCTCTGGGCCAATATGTTCTTCAAGCGTGTCAAAAACGTGAACCCGACCTTGAACGAAGAGCTTCATTTTTTTACTGAAATACTGTGCAACCCACAGATGAACGTAAGCAATTCGAGTTAAGAAGCTGTATAAAATGCGCATGTATAATTCCTGAAATGCTAAAATACGAATTACATTGTTTGCCGTTTTCAATTTTCGTAGTTTTACAGGAAGATTAGAAATCTAGAGTTCTTCAACAGCATGAAAAAAATTCAAATGGTTGACCTAAAGGGTCAGTATGAACATATAAAAGACAAGGTAAATGCCTCGGTACTCGATGTGATCGAGTCTACAGCCTTCATTAATGGTCCCGAAGTACATCAATTTCAAAAAGAATTGGAAGAATATCTGGATGTAAAACACGTAATTCCGTGTGCAAACGGAACAGATGCCCTACAAATCGCTATGATGGGCTTAGGATTGAAGCCGGGTGATGAAGTGATCACTGCCGATTTTACCTTTGCTGCAACAGTGGAAGTGATTGCATTGTTAGGATTAACTCCGGTTCTTGTCGATGTCGATCCTGTGACCTTCAATATAGACGTTGAAGCCATTCGCAATGCCATTACGCCTAAAACGAAAGCAATCGTACCTGTACATTTGTTCGGGCTGGCAGCCGATATGGACAGCATCATGGAGATCGCCAATGAACACGATTTATACGTCATCGAGGATAACGCCCAAGGCATTGGTGCTACCTATACCGGTAAGGATGGCTCAAAGAAGAAAGTAGGTGGTATCGGCCATGTGGCGTCCACCTCGTTCTTTCCTTCTAAGAATTTAGGATGTTATGGGGATGGGGGCGCTATTTTCACCAATGATGACGCGCTGGCTCATACCATACGTGGAATCGTAAATCACGGAATGTACATTCGCTATCACCATGACGTAGTGGGTGTCAACTCGCGTCTGGATTCCATACAGGCAACGATTCTTCGTGCCAAGTTACCGCATCTTGATGCCTATAATGCGGCTCGAAGAAATGCAGCCCGAAAATACACCAACGCCTTTGCAGGAAATCTTAAGATAATTACCCCAACCGGTTTTTGTGATGCGGGTAATTCAATTTGTGAGGTCTGCGACTGTCATGTGTTTCACCAATACACATTGCGTATTATTGACGCAGATCGCGACGCCTTAGTCCAACATTTGAATGCGCATGACATCCCATGTGGAGTCTATTATCCCATCCCGTTGCATTTACAAAAAGCGTATGCAGATGATCGCTATAATGAAGCCGATTTTACCGTCACAAATCAATTGGTGCGGGAAGTGATCTCACTCCCGATGCATACCGAACTCGACGATGAACAAATAGACTTTATAACTGCCACGGTTAAAAATTTCATCGATCAACAATGAAAAAAATACTTGTAACCGGGGGACTGGGGTATATTGGATCGCATACAGTAGTTGAACTTCAAAATTCCGGCTTTGAGGTGATTATTATAGATAATCTTTCCAATTCAAGCCTTAACGTGCTTGAAGGAATCACTTCTATAACAAAAAAACCCCCTGTTTTTGAACGTTTGGATCTTAGGATCAAAGCAGATGTCATAGATTTTTTTCAACGGCATGAAAATATTGCTGGCGTAATTCACTTTGCGGCAAGCAAAGCTGTTGGTGAAAGTGTAGCACAACCACTCTATTATTACGAGAATAATATAAGTACGCTTATCTATTTACTTCAGGAATGCAAAGCCCATAGTATTAATAACTTTATTTTCAGTTCCTCGTGTACGGTCTACGGAGAGCCGGATTCATTACCTATTACCGAAGAAGCTCCTGTAAAAAAGGCAACTTCTCCTTACGGCAATACAAAACAGATCAGTGAAGAGATCCTTGAAGATACCTGTTCGGTTCACCCGCAATTCCGTTGTATTGCATTGCGTTATTTTAATCCCATAGGGGCACATGATTCTGCAATGATCGGAGAACTTCCCGTAGGCGTACCTCAAAATCTTGTGCCATTTATTACACAAACCGCAGCAGGGGTTCGTAAAGAGCTTGCTATCTTCGGAAATGATTATAACACTTCGGACGGGAGCTGTATTCGGGATTATATTCATGTGGTCGATCTGGCGAAAGCTCATGTCGTTGCGCTGGAACGTCTTCTTAAAAAGGCCAATGCTTCAAATTTTGAGATCTTTAATGTAGGCACCGGCAAAGGGACCTCTGTATTAGAAATTGTAGAAGCCTTTGAAGCGGTTAGTGAATTAAAATTGCCGTATAGGATCGTTGAAAGACGGCCGGGGGATGTAGTATCGGTGTACGCAGATACTACAAAGGCGAATGAAATTTTAGAATGGAAAGCCGAAAGATCCTTGAAGGATGCCTTATCTTCAGCTTGGAAATGGGAACAGCATATTAGAAATTTATAATACGATATATATGAAAAAATTGATGCTTATTGCCCTGTTGGTGAGTTTCTTCGGAAGCAGTGCCCAAGAGACCTTACTCCATTGCGGAAAAATTATAGATACAAAAAATGGAAAGGTTCTCAACTCCAAAACAATTGTTGTTTCGGGAAAGAAGATTATTCGTGTGGAAGATGGTTTTACCAACCCCAAAGCAGCAGACAAGGTTATTGATCTAAAAAATAAGACAGTCATGCCCGGATTGATCGATATGCATGTCCACATTGAAGGAGAGACGAACCCAAATCGGTATCTGGAAGCATTCACTCTTAACGATGCCGATGTTGCGTTCAATGCCGCCGAAATTGCCGAGCGCACCTTGATGGCGGGTTTTACCACTGTACGGGACCTTGGGGGTAGCGGGGTGAACGTTGCTTTACGAAATGCCATAGCGAAAGGCAAAATTGTGGGACCTCGAATCTTTACTGCTGAAAAAGCATTGGGAACCACTGGAGGTCATGCAGATCCTTCCAATGGCCAAAAGAAGGAGTTAATGGGCGATCCGGGTCCTAAAGAAGGGGTGGTCAATGGCGTAGCAGATGCTTATAAAGCCGTACGACAGCGCTATAAAAATGGTGCCGATTGGATCAAGATCACTGCTACCGGAGGCGTTTTGAGTGTCGCGAAGAATGGTCAGAATCCCCAATTCACAGAAGAAGAAGTTGCAGCGGTTGTTCAAGCTGCAAAGGATTATGGAATGAAAGTAGCTGCGCACGCACACGGTATAGAAGGAATGCAACGCGCCATTCGCGCAGGTGTCGCAACCATAGAGCACGGATCGCTTATGGATAAGGAGACCGCCGCCTTAATGAAACAATATGGTACCTATTTAGTTCCTACAATTTCGGCAGGAAAATACGTTGCCGAAAAAGCCAAGATTGACGGTTATTATCCGGCCATCATTGTACCCAAGGCTCTGGAGATAGGTTCAAAAATCCAAAATATGTACGCAATGGCCTATAAAGAAGGTGTGAAGATCGCTTTCGGAACGGATGCCGGCGTCTTTCCTCATGGTGAGAACGGAAAAGAGTTTAGATATATGGCAGAAGCCGGGATGCCTGCAATGGCTACATTACAGTCTGCAACCATTACTAACGCAAGTATTCTTGATATGGAGAACGAATTGGGCCAATTGGCTGCTGGATTCATTGCAGATATCGTAGCGGTGAATGAGGACCCTACTCAAAAGATCGAAACGATGGAGAATGTAGTCTTTGTAATGAAAGAAGGCGTTGTCTACAAGAATTAACAGCGGTTTAACGAAGCTTTAACGCCCTGCCCTTGGGTTTGCACAAAAGCCTTTGTTTCTTTGCAACCAATGAAACGTTGTATTATGAAGTTAGTGACCGTTAAACGAAAAACAAAAAAGGAAAAAAGATTTACAGAACAGATGGGGATGCTTACCGCAAAGGTAGTATACATTCAAAAAGCATTCTTACGTGTTCCTTTCAAAACCATCCATAAATACCGAGAAACATATTACGGAGAAATAAAGGACTGCAATGATTGCAGATTAAGCGCCTAAAAAAGCCCTCATTCGAGGGCTTTTTTTTATAAGTTTGCTTTTTCAGTTTCTACAGAAGGGCTAATCTTTTTTACAAGCCCTTGAAGTACGTTTCCGGGTCCTACTTCTATGAAGTGTGTGGCGCCGTCCTTCACCATATTTTGAACACTCTGCGTCCATTTTACAGGTGCAGTTAATTGAAAAATTAGATTCTTTTTGATCTCTTCAGGTTTAGTTACTGCAAAAGTAGACACATTCTGGTAGATAGGGCAAGCCGGTTCTGTAAATTGTGTTGCTTCAATAGCAGCTGCCAATTCTTCTCGGGCGGGTTCCATTAACGGACTGTGGAATGCACCTCCAACCGGTAACAATAAGGCACGACGGGCGCCTGCTTCTTTTAGCGCTTCACAGGCCCTGTTGACAGCTTCTATGTCTCCACTTATTACTAGCTGACCGGGACAGTTGTAGTTGGCTGCAACCACGATTCCTGTGGTGTCTGCACAAATGGCTTCCACCAAATGATCATCCAATCCTAAAACGGCAGCCATGGTAGACGGTGTTTCTTCACAAGCCTTTTGCATCGCAAGTGCACGTTTATATACTAATTCCAATCCGTCGCTAAACGCGATGGTCCTATTGGCCACTAGGGCGGAGATCTCTCCTAAGGAATGTCCGGCTACCATATCGGGTTGAAAGGCATCGCCCATCACTTCCGCTAAAATTGTGGAGTGTAAGAATATAGCAGGTTGTGTCACCTTTGTCTCCTTCAAAGCATCGGCTGTGCCTTCAAACATGACCTTGGTGATATTGAATCCTAGGATCTCGTTGGCTTGATTAAAAAGGTCCTTTGCCTTTGCAGAAGCTTCGTATAGATCTTGACCCATGCCCGTAAACTGGGCGCCCTGTCCGGGGAATATATAAGCTTTTTTCATTTTGATTGGTTTTTGAGGTTTGTTGACGCTTCAGTACGCCGAAAGTGTAAAATTAACATAAAAATTCCCCTTTCCGAAGTTTCAGAAAGAGGAATTCATAGTACCCCCGCTTGTATTATAATTTCATTTTCCCACTTACCCCAATATCTTGATTGGCGCCGGTAAGTGCGGCTTTTGCCATTTTAAAAAGTACGACCAGCTTATTCTCGTCTGTATCCCAATAGGCCGCTTCCTGCGGAACGAATTTGATCGCCGTGGTATTCGAGTCTTCCGGACCGTTAAGATAGGCATTATCGGCGCTATCGTAAATGTCTTCGATTGCTTCTGAATTAGTAATGATTTGTGCTTCGCCATACACACTAAGAAACTTCATTTCGCCGGGACCGCTATATAAAAGTTGTACAGCGCTGTCACGCAAAATATGTGCATTATGGTCACTGTCCATTCCGCTTAAGAACCAAATGTTCCCATCTTCATCTACCTTTTTTGTATCCATAGGGATGGCTGCCAAGGGTCGCTTTCCCAAATTGGTAACCATCATTGCAATACTAACATCTTCTACCATGGAGCGTAATTTCTTTTTGGCTTCGTCATTATATAAATTCTCTGTACTCATAGTTCTAGTTTTTCTTTTAAAGATACCGGTAATTTATAGTGGCTCTAGCCAAAGCAGTGCTAAAGTATTTTGAAAGTTTTGTTAAGAGTATCGTGCCAAGATGGACTGAACCTGATGGAGATAACCACTTCCGAAGAGATTTAAATGCACTAAAACATAATACAACTGCCAAAGTTGGATTCTGGATTCCCAAGCGTCCTCAAGCGGAGCACAGTTTGCATACGCCGAAAAAACTGATTTGGGAAAACCACCGAATAATTGCATCATTGCAAGGTCCATCTCTCGGGATCCAAACGCCACCGCCGGATCTATAAGGACGGGATTTTTATCTGCTGCAATCAAGTAGTTCCCATTCCAAAGATCTCCATGTATCAACGAAGGTCTATGGGTGGGGATCTCTTCGGAAAGGACCTTGTAAAAAGCGTTTAAGTTTCCAAACGTATATCCTTTTTCTGAAGCCTGTTTAAATTGAGGTTCCAATCGTTGGGTGATATAAAAATCGGCTGCCGTTGTTTGCCAATGATTGGCTTGCGGTAACCTGCCAATGTAATTAGCGTGGTCCAAACCGAAATGCTGATGGGTCTGTGAATGTAATTGAGAAAGTGCTTCTGCAAACGCTTCCCATATATTCGCTGAAGCATTGCCGGAAGGAATATATTCCATTAATAGATAGCATTTTGTGGCTACGGTGTCATGCCCAATCACCTTCGGAATTTTAAAACTGTTACTTTGTCGTAACAGTTCGAGTCCTTTCGCTTCGGCTTCAAACATACCCGGATAGCGTACCGCTTGGTTGATTTTTAATACGTATTCATGATCAGAACTTTGTATACGGAAGACCTCATTGATGTCACCACCCGATAACGGCAAAACAGCTTTAATACGTAGGGAATGTCTTGAAGTGATATGTTCCAGTACTTGCTTCATGAAGCATACGAACTGCTGCGCTTGCTATTTTCGCATCCAGGTTTGATAAGTGAAGGAATAGTCATGGCGATCGTCTTTTTCGTGATGAATTTCTTTGATCAGTTCCCAGTCATTCAATGAAATTTCGGGAAAGAAAGCATCGGCATCGAAAGTTCCGTGTACTCGTGTAAGCTCGATCCTGTCTGCCACCGCCATACTCATTTTATAGATCTCGCCCCCTCCAATAATGAAGGGTTGTACATCTCCGGACGCTTTTAAAAGGGCTTCGTCCAAACTGTGGACCACAATGGCTCCTTCTCTTTGGTACTCCGTATTGCGAGTTATCACAACGTGGGTACGGTTGGGGAGTGGCTTGGGGAAAGACTCGAACGTCTTTCGTCCCATAATGATGTGGTGTCCCGTAGTAAGTTGTTTAAATCTTTTGAAATCATCAGGCAGGTGCCAGACCAAGTCATTGTCCTTTCCTAATTCATTGTTCTCACCGGCCGCTGCTATTAAAGTGATCATTGTACGTCTGGGGGAAGAGGGTTCGAAGGTTTGTTTTTTTTTAATTCCGGCAGTTGTAGTTCGGAATCGACCTTCTGCTGGAGCTCACTGATACGCGCTGCTTGCTTTGCTTTTAATTTTTCCAGCTGTCGGTCTTCCCATTCCTTTCCCATAAAGGAATTCATGATGAAAACATTGAATACATGGATAAGGAACAAGAATGCCCAAATGAGTATCGCCCATACAAACCAATTGGTTATGAAAAAGTCGTTACCTATGCCTAACACAGGGTTAATAATGATAAGTAATAGCGAGCCAACCAGAAAAACGATAAAATGTTGCATTAATCGCTTCTTCTGTTTTACGCGGGCTCTTGCATACTCGTACTGCTCACGCTGTTCCGAATCAATTCTTTCTTTTTTATTGGTTTTTGAAAACATAGTTGGTTACATTTATACGATAGCCGTGTGTCGTGTTTAAACAATACACCGCTCACCGTAAATTTACCTAATTTTCATTGTATAGACCTGTGTCTTATGGAAGATTTAAGAAAAGAGTTTCCTGTACTTTCTAAATATACTTACTTGAACACCGCTTCTTCGGGGCTTATTTCAAGGTCACTGCTACAGTGGCGGCGCGAACATGACCAAAAGTTGATGGAAGACGCAAGTGTTTTTCGGGATGCACACAGGTTGGTCTTGGAGGGGGTAAAAAAGGAGGTTGCTCAGTTTATGGATGCTTCCCATAATGAAATTGCTCTTGTACCTAACTTCTCATTTGGATTGAATACCTTACTCGAAGGGCTTCCTCAAAAACAAAAAGTGCTGTTATTGGAGAAGGATTATCCTTCCGTAAACTGGGCTTTCGAACATCGTGATTTCGATGTGTGTTATGCTGCCATAGACGAGCACCTTGAGCAAAATATTGAAAGGGCCGTAGTTGAGCATCAACCCGATATCTTCGCGTTTAGTTTGGTACAATATCTTAACGGGATCAAGATCGACCTTACTTTCTTAAAGCAATTGAAAGCATACCATCCGGCGCTTCTGCTCATTGCGGACGGCACCCAATATGTAGGAACCGAAGTATTCAGTTTTTCTGAAAGCCCCATCGATATTTTAGGCGCGAGTTGTTACAAATGGTTGCTGGCCGGCTATGGAAATGGTTTCTTCATCGTAAAGGATATAATGCATTCTAAAATTTTCCCTTCGACGATTGGATTTAATTCGGCCGAAGCAATGTACAGCAAACGGGAAGAGATCTCTTTTATGAAACATTTTGAACCGGGACATCAGGACACACTTAATTACGGCAGTTTGGGGCACGCACTACAACACCTTCAAACCATAGGTATGGAAACGGTTTCAAAAAGGGTGCGAACCCTTTCAAGTAAAGCTAAAACACAGTTTGTACAGTTGGGGCTGCTCGAAGCTTCGGTAGTGCAGCGAGAGCAGCATTCGAATATCTTTTCCATAAAAGGGGATGAGGCGTTATTTCAGAAACTAAAAGAGGAAAATATCATCTGTTCACAACGGGGTCATGGGATTCGGGTGGGCTTTCATTTTTATAACACCGAAGCAGACCTAGATAAATTACTCTCCGTAGTTAGATAAACTACCAATTGCATAATTGGCAACTATTTTTTTCGAATGCCCTGTGTAGTGAAAGAGATCCCTTGCTGTCCTCTTGTGGAGATCATGACAGCCTCAAAGAAAGGTATAAGTTGTTGTTTTCGCACAGCCCAATCAAATACGAAGTTGGCTCCGCTGCCTCCTGTCTTATCATCTTCATTCACAACGATCTCGATAGTCTCCATGGGTTTAACAATTACCGGAAATTCCAAATAGGTGCGAATTCGTTCCCCGTGGGTATTGAAATAATCGGCTTTATAAAGGTAGACGGTATCGGTTAAACTAATATTGCGAATGCTTACAGTAGCCGTAAGGTCGAATGTAAAATTCTCGTTGCGTTGGTAGATCTCTGAGTATACCGGAAGATACGTACTTCCTTTTTCCAAAACGCTGTCGGCGATGGTAGTAGTCATCTTGCGTTCATGCCAATTATTCTTGGGAGGATTGGATATTTCTTCCTTTAGCGGACTTTCACATGCTATGACTGCAAAAAGCAGTAAGGCGAGGAGGTAATAGTTCATATTATTATTCTTTAGACTCCCTCACTTTGGTGAAGGCATAGTTCTTATAATAATTTTTGCTGTCCGTAAAAGAGTTTTCGATCCTCAGTCCGGACGCTTCCGCCAACCAAGCTACGATTTTATCGGTATATTTTTGAGAAATTTCTGTATGAATAGTCTCCCAGGGATCAAAAGTGATATCAAGATCTAAGGATTTCAGACGGACATGCTGTGCTTCGGTGGCAACCAAATAGCTCTTTGCTGTACCGGTTTGAGGATCATATACTTCCCAGTGTTTGAATTTTGCAACGTCAAAATTTCCTTCCAATTCTCTGTTGATTCGAATCAACAGATTCTTATTAAAGGCGGCAGTAACCCCGGTGGGATCGTTATACGCATCCAAGATGGTTTGTGGGTCTTTTTTTTGATCGAAGCCCATGAATAAAATATCATCTTGGTTCATGGTCTCTCCTAATTTTGTTAGAAATTGGATGGCTCGTGGGTGTAATAGATTTCCAATGTTGGAGCCCAGTACCATGATCACTTTTTTACGGGATTTAAAATGTTGTAATCGTTCCAGTACTTCAAAATACTCTCCGGTCTCCCCGTCTACTTTTACCTCCGGCATTTCTTCAGCCAAAGTACGCGTAAGTCCGGTAATGGCATTCTCACTAATATCGATGGGTTTGTAGGTGAAATCGAAGCGGTTTTCGGCTAAATGCTTCAAGAGTACTTTGGTTTTCTTCCCGTCCCCGGCACCCAATTCAATTAAATCGAAACCGGTGGCTTCATTTTTAAACAAACCGGCAATCGCTTGTGTATGTGAAGTGAGGATCTCCATCTCACAGTTTGTAAGATAGTACTCCGGCAAGGCCATAATATCTTGAAACAGCTTATCGCCGGCCTGATCGTATATATACTTAGAATACAAGAACTTAGGCTCGCTAGTGAGACCTTCGAAGACATCTTTCTTAAAAGGCGTATCAAGTTGGGTGGCGCTGGATAGTATCATAAAGCAATTCTCGTGATTATTTGGCCAGCCGTATTCCGGTAAATTGCCAGCGTAAATGTGTTTGAAAAAAATTACGGTAAGTCGGTCGGGTATGCTTTATTGGAGTCGCTACGGAACCGCCCCGCAATACTTTTTGATTAACCATGAACTTCCCGTTGTATTCGCCAATGGCTCCCGGAGCTTTGGTATAACCGGGGTACGGCAAATAAGCGCTTTCGGTCCATTCCCAACGACTTCCCCAGTCAAAATTGTGCTGCGCCGCTTCCCATTCGAACTCGGTAGGAAGTCTGCATCCTTTCCATTGGGCATAAGCAAATGCTTCAAAGTAGGAAATGTGAGTTACTGGTGCCTCGTTTTCTATCTTCTGAAGACCCTTCAGTGTATATTGAAACCATTCCCCGTCAATAGAATGCCAATACATAGGTTGCGTGATCTTTTCTTGCTGAAGCCAATCCCAGGCTTCGGCATGCCATAATAGCGGGTCTTTATATCCTTCCGAAGCAATAAAATCCATATACGCTGCATTGGTGACCAACTTGTTGGAAATGGAATAGGGTTGTAAATAGACTTTGTGAGGCCTTAACTCGTTGTCGTAGCAAAATTCATGGGGGGCATCATGCCCAATAGCGTAGATGCCTTCTTCCATGGAGATCCATGCCGCGGACACCTTCTGAACAGGATTTTCTGAAAAGGAATTGGAATAGGCCGGTAACAACGGATTGTGACCTAAAATATACTTAATATCCGTGAGTAGTAATTCTTGATGTTGCTTTTCATGGTGAATACCAATAAGAAGCATTTCTGTAAGCGCGGAAGCATCTTCAGTCTTCAAAAACGCTTCAAGTTCGGTGGTTACATAATGTCTGTAATCATACACCTTCGCCACTCCGGGACGGGAAAGGTTGCCGCGATCACTTCGCACCACTCGTTTTCCTACAGACTCGTAATAACTGTTGAACACAAATGCAAAATCGTCATGGAATAAGGTGTAGCCGGGTTTGTGGGGTTTCAAAATAAATTCTTCAAAGAACCAGGTAGTATGGCCCAAATGCCATTTGGGTGGTGACACATCCACAATGGGTTGAACCACGTAGTCTTCTATTTCCAATGGCTTACAGATGGCTTCGGTATGGTGTCGGGTTTCCAGAAATAGGGAAACCAAAGTTTCAGTTTCAATCATAAAAAAAGGAGTTGGTTGTTACCCACTCCTTAAAGATATTAAAACTAAAATGTAAAGATGTTTAGAGAATGTTAAAGCTAATTCCCCTTGGCAGTGCGTTCGCGCTTTAAGCGTTCTCTTTTTTCTTTTTTCGATTCTTCTATTTCGAAAACGATAGGGAGAGAATAAAGCACGCCTACGGTCTCGCCTTTTTGCATTCCGGGTTTCATTTGTGGCAGCAGATCTACGACTCGGGTCGCTTCCATCTCTAAAATAGGATGTGGTGCCCGTGCACGTACATCTACAACATAGCCTTCTCTGTTTATTTTGAATTGTACAAATATGCGCTGTTTCCCAGCCGGAAGGTCTAACGCTTCTGCCAAAGATTTGTTGAAATTCTGTACCACATGTTGGGTGATCTTTTCAGACATACAACTTTTTAACTCTACGTTATCCTTGCCGGTACATCCCGGATAGACGGGAACGTTTTCTATGATCGCAAAACCAACATCCTCATTGGTTGTATTTTTTTCATCTTGTCCGTACGTTAGGCATGACACCAACACGAAAGCACTTAGTAGAAAAGTTTTTATCATCTTTATTTACCTGTTTTGAAAGTAAAAGGTACAGTATATTTAATCGCCCGGGGTTTGCCACCCATCATGCCGGGTTTGGCCATTTTAGGGATCGCCATAATATTTCTTTTGGCCTCCGCTTGTAAGGCAGGTGTTCCACCACTTACATTTTTAACTTCTACCATTCCTTTTTCATTTACAATGAACTCTACAATCACTTTGCCCTCCACATTGTTTTTGTATTCTTCTGCAGGATATTTAAAATTTTTTGAAATATGCTGCGCTAGTTTCTGATTAAAACAGTTCTTTCGGGAAGTGGCGCTACTGCTTTCACAGCCGGGCCAAATCGGTGGAATTTCATTTAGGGTTACGGTGTTATTTTGAACGTTCCCCCATTCTTCTTGGGCAAAGAGCGTGGTGGAAAATACGATGCAAAGAATTAATAATACTTTTTTCATGTAGGATTTTATTTTAAGTTTTTTAGACTAAATGGCGACCGCGCCTTTAATATGAGGGTGCGGATTGTAATCTACCAATGTAAAGTCATCAAATTTGAAGCCAAATATATCTTTTACTTCCGGATTAAGCAACATTTTTGGCAGCGGTCTTGGTTCACGGGATAATTGAAGCTCAACTTGTTCCATGTGGTTGCTATAAATATGCGCATCGCCAAAGGTGTGCACAAAATCGCCCGCTTCGTAGCCGCACACTTGAGCGACCATCATGGTGAGAAGCGCGTAGGAAGCAATATTAAAGGGTACCCCTAAGAAGATGTCGGCACTGCGTTGATACAGCTGACATGATAATTTCCCATTAGCCACATAGAACTGAAAGAAGGCATGACAAGGTGGAAGCGCAGCTTTTCCATTGGCCACATTTTCGCTGAAGGGCTTGGAAGTGTCCGGCAATACCCCTGGATTCCAAGCACTAACCAACATGCGGCGGCTATCAGGATTTTTCTTTAAGGTTTCGATCACTTCGGAAATCTGATCGATCTCCTCACTGTTCCAATTCCTCCATTGATGTCCGTAGACCGGTCCCAGATCGCCCTTGTCATCCGCCCACTCGTTCCATATGCGCACACCGTTCTCTTGGAGGTATTTAATATTGGTATCCCCATTCAGAAACCACAACAATTCATAGATAATGGATTTTAAATGCAATTTTTTGGTAGTCACCATCGGAAAACCCTCGCTGAGGTCAAAACGCATTTGGTAGCCAAACACGCTCTTCGTACCGGTTCCAGTACGATCCTCTTTGCTATTACCATTTTCAAGTACGTGTTTCAATAATTCGTGGTATTGCTTCATTTACTTTTTGCTTTTAATGGGTTAAATGTAAAAAACACCTGCACGATTTTAAACTGAAATAATCTCCTTTTATTACAAGTTATTAACCTCTGTTGTAATTTGTTAAAATTGTTATACCTTAGAGTATTAGTTTATGCAGATAATGGAAAGAACCTATTCGCTGTCCAGTGGTATACTCAACTGTTTTCCCACCTATGCCATTTTTGATTTTACTGCCGAACGCTACGATCTGAAAGAGGCAAAAGAATTTGGAAAGGTAATAGATACCCATTATAAGGGAAGAAAATGTGTCGTTATTTCAACGCGTAAATTGACCAAAAGTATCAATCCTGAAGTTTATACAGCAGTAACGTCAAAATCTGTTATTGCCATTGCCATTGTTTCTGAAAATGAAGCGGTACGAAAAGAAGCGGTCAAAGAACAATCTTTGTGCCAAGGTGCCTTCAGTTATTTTAAAACCATCGATGAAGCTGTAAATTGGGCAGATACCGTGGTGAAGAACTCTTAACCTATCAACATTCCGGCAATGGTAGCAGTCAACAATGCAGCTACCGTACCTCCAATGAGTGCTTTGATCCCAAAACGAGCCAAGGTAGTGCGTTGACTTGGAGCCAAGACGCCAATGCCTCCTATCTGAATTCCGATAGAGGCAAAGTTTGCAAATCCACACAGGGCATACGTTGCAATCACGATAGACCGGTAATTGACAATAGCACCTGCTTGTTTTAACTCACTCAAGGATGCATACGCAAAAAATTCATTTAAGATGGTCTTCTCTCCAAGCAACTGTCCTACCACCCGAATATCCTCGACCGGTACTCCAATGATCCAGGCTACGGGCGCAAATACATTTCCTAAAATATACTGCATGGAGAAGCCGGTATATCGTCCATCTGTACTGGAAGCGATTCGATCGTTCAAGCCGGTAGGTCCGCCAATCCAATCTACGGTGATCCAATTGAACACCGCAATGACCGCAGTAAATACAAGCAACATCGCACCTACATTTACCGCCAGTTTTAAACCTTCGGTCGTGCCGCGAGAGATGGCGTCCAATACGTTGGATCCAATCTTATCTTTTGAAATATCCAACTTGCGATCCACTTCTTCCGTTTCAGGATAAAGCATCTTTGCTATGATAATAGCAGCAGGTGCCGACATAATGGAAGCTGTGAGTAAATGTTTTGCAAAAATGATCTTTTCAGCATCGCTGTCACCTCCCAAAAAGGCGATAAATGCTGCCAATACGCCCCCTGCAATAGTCGCCATACCTCCCACCATTAGGCAGAGCATTTCAGACTTGGTCATTCGGTCCAGATAAGGTTTTACCACTAAGGGTGCTTCTGTTTGACCAATAAATATATTCGCAGCAGCCGCAAGACTTTCGGCTCCAGATAGTCGCATGGTCTTGCTCATCACCCAAGCAAATGCTTTTACAAATTTTTGAAGAATACCTAAATAATAGAGTAAAGAGGTAAATGCCGAAAAGAATACAATGGTGGGTAATACTTTAAATGCAAAAATGTAACCGAAGGTGTCCATATCTGTCACCAAGCCCCCGAAAAGGAATTCGGCTCCTTTTTCACTAAAGTTGAGGAAGGTAACTACTTTGTCCGAGATCCAATCGAAGAAGGATGCGACAAAGGAAACTTTTAAGACTAAAACCGCAAAGACCACTTGCAGGCCCAAGCCGGTCGCCACCAGCTTCCAATCGATCTTTTTTCGGTTGCTGCTTAACAGGAAGCACACCAATAATAGAAACCCCATTCCCAGGATTCCCCGTAACACGCTACTTGTGCTAATTCCCACACCCAGATTGGGATCCAGGGCGATGCTACCATCGGTCTTTGTCGTTGCAATCACTTGGGTAGCTTCAGTTTGGGTCGGGCTGGTAAAGGAATAGATGGTTTTATTTTCTGAAAATACCAACGTGGAGTCGGTTAGGGTTGATACCCTGTAGCGGCGTATGGTGTCGTTAGGTTGGTCGTAGAAAAGTACCAATAGATTATTCTGAAAGATATAATCGCCGGATGCTTTAAGGGTATCCTTCGCTTCCAACCGGTACTCGAACGCACCATCCTTTAGAGTAAAAAAGTCTGAAGCTTCGTTGATCGTAACAAGCGATTTACCTTCTTGCGATTCGATGGCGGAAAACTTCCATTTTTTTTCAAGGGTTTGTCCGAAGCTCACTGCTTGCAGAAGGAGCAGTATCGCGAGGAGTATGTAAGTACGCATACGCTATTTTTGCCTTTTGGAGATTTCATCCCGAATTCGGGCCGCTTTTTCGTAATCTTCGTTCGCGACCGCCTCATCCAGCATCTGATTTAATTCTTTGGAAGTGAACGAGGTGTAATCCTCTCCGGTGACCTTCATGGATTCCTTATCTTCTCCCATGATCAACTCTTCGATGACTACTTCTTCCGATTTAGAACTCACGTCCTTTTTCCGTTTTGGAGTAGTCTTTAAATAAATGCCCGCCTTGTCTAGAATATTCTTATATGTGAAAATAGGTGCGTTGAAACGAAGCGCTAATGCAATGGCATCGCTGGTGCGGGCATCGATGATCTCTTCGATCTTGTCTCGCTCACAAATGATACTTGAATAAAAAACACCGTCTACCAGCTTGTGAATAATGACCTGCTTGACCACAATATCGAACCGATCTGAAAAATTCTTAAAAAGGTCGTGCGTTAACGGGCGCGGAGGTTTGATCTCTTTCTCCAGTGCGATCGCGATGGATTGGGCTTCAAAGGCACCAATAACAATGGGTAATTTTCGGTCCCCGTCCACCTCACTTAAAATGAGCGCATAGGCCCCATTTTGAGTTTGACTGTAAGAAATACCTTTTATGTTAAGTCGAACTAAGCTCATATTTCAGAATCAAAAAAGCTGTTTAAACAAGGACGTTTCCTTCTCTAAACAGCCCTTTTTTCAAGGCACAAAATACTAAAAATTATGCGTTTTGTGCCTTAAAGGCTTTTAATTTTTCGGTGAGTTGCGGAACCACCTCAAAAGCGTCCCCTACGATCCCGTAGTCGGCTGCCTTAAAAAACGGAGCTTCAGGATCGTTATTGATCACCACCTTCACTTTAGAGGAATTGATCCCCGCCAAGTGTTGTATCGCACCGCTAATTCCAATAGCAATATAGAGATTAGACGCAACGGGTTTTCCGGTTTGCCCCACGTGTTCACTGTGAGGTCGCCAACCCATATCACTAACAGGTTTTGAACAAGCAGTTGCCGCACCTAGGGTTTCAGCAAGTTCTTCAATCAGTCCCCAGTTCTCCGGACCTTTTAATCCGCGACCCCCAGACACAACAATCTCTGCATCAGCAATCGTAACCTTATCGGTGGCTTTATCTACGGAAACAACTTCTACTGAAAAATCATCATCACTCAGTTGAGGCGAAAATGCTTCGGTGGTAGCAGCGGCACTTTTTTCCTTTAATCCGAAGGCATTTTTGGCCAAACCAATCACTTTCACATCGGTGGTGATCTCGGTAGTGGCGAACGCTTTGTTCGTGAACACACTGTGCTTTACGTTAAAGGGCGAAGTGCTTGCGGGAAGTTCGGTCACATTAGGTACGTAACCTGCTTCCAAATTGACGGCAACCAACGGCGCCATGAACTTAGCATTGGCACTAGAGGTTAAAACAACCACTTTTGCACCTTCGGCTTTGGCTGCCTGAGCGACCGCGTCGGCATAGGCTTCTGCATTGAATTTCGATAATTTATCATTGGATACCTCAAGAACCTTATCTGCTCCGTACACCCCTAGTTGGGATGCATCTCCTCCATTAACAGCTACCGCTGTAACTGTGGTTCCCATCATCGCTGCGATACCTTTCGCATAAGAAACAGCTTCCAAAGCGATCTTTTTAAAGTTTCCTTCTTCTGATTCGGTATATACTAAAATTGACATATTCTTTTTTTTTATTAAATCACTTTTGCTTCATTATGTAAAAGATCGATCAATGTATCTACATTGTCCACCAGTTTCACGGCACCTTTAGGGGCGGGCTTTTCGAAGCTTTTCACCTGAGTTTCAGCTGAAGCGTCCACAGGTTCCTTCACGTTTAAAGGCTTTGAACGTGCTTGCATGATCCCTCGCATGTTCGGGATACGAAGGTCGCTTTCTTCCACCAGCCCTTTCTGGCCTCCAATCACCAATGGGAGTGAGGTGCTTACTGTTTCTTTTCCACCATCGATTTCACGAATGGCCGTGGCTTTGTCGCCGTTAATATCAAGATTGATACATGTATTCACAAAATTGGCACCTGTTAGTTTCGCTAGCATTCCGGGAACCATACCTCCGTTGTAATCGATGGATTCTCTTCCGGCGATTACCAGATCGTAGCTGCCTTCTTTTACCACATTCGCCAATTGTTTTGCGACCGAGTAGCCATCTGTCGCAGCGGTATTCACTCGAATGGCTTCATCGGCACCAATGGCAAGAGCTTTGCGCAGCGTAGGTTCGGTTTCTGGACCGCCAACATTCACAACATGTACGGTTGCTCCTTGTTTTTCTTTAAACCACATGGCGCGTGTCAACCCGAATTCGTCGTTGGGATTGATCACGAACTGCACTCCGTTGGTGTCGAATTTGGTATCACCTTCTGTAAAATTGATCTTTGAAGTCGTGTCCGGTACGTGACTAATACAGACTAATATTTTCATAAATAAGCAGTATTTGTATTTGTAAGTTTTTTACATCTTCGGAAGCAATAAATACTTCCGATTTTTGCGGTACGAAGATACAGATATATTTCGAAATTTTGCTGTGCATGCATAATAAAATTTGGTTAAAACTTTCTATTTATTATACCTTGACGTTTAAATAATAGTATTTTTGTCCTTCTTGTCTCAATAGCATTTGAGATTTCAGAAAAAATGAATCTGTTACAACTTTAAATATGTCCGCTATAGCGGGATACCGTATGAAGACACTCCAGTTCAGAGAAGCCGTTTGCGAAGCCATGAGCGAAGAAATGCGCCGTGATGAAAGTATTTATTTAATGGGCGAAGAAGTCGCCGAATACAATGGTGCTTATAAGGCCAGTAAAGGGATGCTGGACGAGTTTGGTGCCAAACGTGTGATCGACACTCCTATTAGTGAGTTAGGGTTTTCCGGTATAGGCGTGGGATCTGCCATGAATGGCAATCGCCCCATTATTGAATTTATGACTTTTAATTTTTCATTGGTAGGTATCGATCAGATCATCAACAATGCTGCTAAAATGCGACAGATGAGTGGCGGACAAATTAATATTCCTATCGTTTTCCGCGGTCCTACGGCTTCGGCTGGTCAGTTAGCAGCCACCCACTCGCAGGCTTTCGAGAGTTGGTACGCCAATTGCCCGGGCTTAAAAGTAGTAGTCCCCAGCAATCCGGCAGATGCGAAAGGTCTATTAAAAAGTGCCATTCGTGATGACGATCCGGTGATCTTTATGGAAAGTGAACAGATGTATGGGGACAAAGGGGAGGTGCCTGAAGGCGAATACCTAATTCCGTTAGGCGTTGCAGAAATTAAGCGGAAAGGAACCGATGTCACCATTGTTTCCTTCGGGAAAATTATTAAGGAGGCTTACAAAGCAGCAGAGGCGTTGTCTGAAGAAGGCATCGAGTGTGAAGTAATTGACCTACGCACCGTGAGACCTATGGACCATAAAACCATCCTTGAGTCTGTTAAAAAGACCAATCGTTTGGTGATCCTGGAAGAAGCTTGGCCTTTTGGCAATGTCGCCACAGAGATCACCTATCAGGTGCAAAGCCAAGCGTTCGATTATCTGGACGCTCCTATTGTAAAGATCAACACGGCAGACACGCCTGCGCCTTACTCTCCCGTTCTTTTAGAGGAATGGCTGCCCAACAGCGAAGATGTAATTAAAGCAGTGAAAAAAGTATTATACAAGTAGCTACGGCGAACTTCTTTTAATTAGAATTCATTCGTTACCCAAATTTGTAAGGAGCACCTTATTATGAAGCACCACGTTATCCTATTTTTTTTTCTGCTGTCTACAGCAGCCGTCGCTCAAACAAAGGTAAGCGGTGTGATCATAGGGGATGGTGGTGAACCCATTCCTTTTGCCAATGTTATATTTAAAGACTCCAATGAGGGTACGATCTCAAATGAGGATGGTCGATTTTACCTAGAAAGCGACGAAACCTATGCTGCCGTAGTCTTTTCATTTATTGGTTATTCAAGTAAAGAAGTAGCCTTGACACAACGTGCTACGTATAATATGACCATAACATTAGGCGAAGAAGCCGCAGCACTAAACGAGGTCGTCATTATAAGCGGAAATCAATCCAAAAAGAACAATCCGGCCATCGACATCCTTCGAAAGATTTGGGAGAACAGGAGAGAGAACGGGACAAAGAAATTCGCGCAGTACCAATATAACAAATACGAAAAACTGGAGTTCGATCTTAATACGATCGATTCGTCATTGATAAAAAGTAGGGTCTTCAACGGAATGGAATTCGTTTTCGATCAAGTGGATACTTCCAATATTACGGGAAATACCTACTTGCCGATCTTCATCAATGAAGCTTTTTCTAAAGTGTATGGAGATAATGTACTCAACGAAGAAAAAGAGGTGTTGGAGGGGAATAAGAATTCAGGATTTAGTAACAACCAAACACTTATTGCCTTTGTTAAAGATCTGTACAGCGAGTACGATGTATATGATAATTACCTTAAGTTCTTCGACAAGGCCTTTACCAGTCCACTCTCACGTACCGGGATCGATGTCTATAATTATGTGTTGCTGGACAGTGCCTATCGCGGAAATAAATGGTGCTATAACATTGTCTACTACCCGCGGCGAAAAAATGAGCTCACCTTTAAAGGCGACTTTTGGGTCAATGATACCACGTGGGCGATCAAGGAGATCAATCTTCAAGCATCCAAAAGTGCTAACCTGAATTGGGTACGGGAGGTGTATATTGAACAAGAATTTGAAGTACTTAACGATTCGATTTTTCTTATAACTAGAGATTATTTTTTGAGTGATTTTAGTCTTCGGAAGAAAGAAGGGGCGCGTGGTATCTACGGAAAAAGGACCACCTTGTACGACAACTATGTGTTCGATATTCCGAAGGATAAGAAATTCTACAGTGAACAGGTTGATCCCTATCAATATGAAGTCTATAACCGTCCGGATGAATTTTGGGAGCAAAACCGAATGGAGCAACTAAGCAAGGATGAGAAGGGCGTTTATAAGATGCTGGATACCCTAAAGACAGTGCCTAGATTTAAGACTTTGTACAACTTGGGTGCAGTATTGGCTTCGGGTTATTATGAAGTCAATAATTTTGATATCGGACCCGTATTCTCAGTCTTCGGATTCAATGAGGCAGAAGGACTGCGAATCCGTCTCGGCGGGAGAACCTATTTTAGTCAAAATGACCCTTGGCGTATTGAAGGGTTTGGTGCCTACGGATTTAAGGACGACCGCTTTAAATACGGAATTTCGGCAAAATGGTTGTTAGATCGAAGGACTCGACTTACGATATTTGCCGGAAACCGAAAGGATGTGGAGCAGACCGGGGCGAGCCTTACAAACAGTAATGATGTGTTGGGGCGCAGTTTGGCTTCATCTTCCCTTATTTCGGTAGGGGCGAACGACAGGCTCTCTCGTATCAATCTCACGACCGCAGGATTCTCAATTGAACCTTCCAAGAATTTTATCGTTCGCTTAACAGGATCGTACCGCACATTACGATCGGCGACAGACACCTTTAGTATCGACTACTTCGTCAAAGAGAACGGGGAGTTCACGGGTGAGGTACGAAGCGAGATCTCACAACCGGAAATAGAACTGGCATTTAACTTTACACCGGGACGTAAAACATCGGGCTATGGTGTAGAACAAACGGTAATCAACGATGGTGACTTTCCAAGTTTCTATTTGGGCTATACATATGGCCTAAAGGATGTTTTTAGTGGCGATTTCGAATACCAAAAACTACAGGCGCTCTATACACAGCCTTGGAATATTGGTGGTTTAGGGAGACTGTATTCTACTGTGGAAGTTGGAAAAACTTTTGGAGAAGTGCCTTTAAGTCTTTTAAACCCTATTCCCGGGAATCAAACTTATTTCAGTTTGTACAACACCTTTACGCAATTGGACTTTTATGAATTTGTTAGTGACACCTATTCTTCATTGCACTTGCAACATAATTTTGGAGGCCGTTTATTTTCCAGAATACCCGGACTGCGTAAATTGAATTTGCGAGAAGTAATTGGATTCCGAGCAGTGTATGGAGAAATTTCCGACAAAAATATAGCGCTCAATGCTTCAGGGATACCTTACAGAGCTCCCAACGATATCTATTACGAGTATAGCTTCGGAATAGGCAATATTTTCAGGATATTCCGACTGGATTTCAACTTCCGAGGAAATTATTTGGACAACCCCGACGCCCGAAAATTTGGTATAACGGGCATCTTTGGATTCTCATTTTAGAATTTTTTGTACATTTAAGTACCATCCCTGCAATTAGAAACCTAATAATATTCACCTTACATGTGTTTTTATGCTTAGGTAGAAATGCTGAATTAGGAGAAAACATATGTTCAAAACCTTAGAAACTATTTTGATTTATAGTTTATATTGATTTAAGCGGGCTTGCAAATTATTTGTAAGCCCTTTTTTTATTCAAACCATTCTATTTGCGTATTTTTGCACTCCCAAAATCCGTACCCCTTTAACATACACATAATGACTACTGAAAAGAGACGCACCTTCGATGTTTTGATCGAAATCCCAAAAGGAAGTCGCAACAAATATGAATACGATTTTAAACTGAAGAAGATTCGTTTCGACCGAATGTTATTCTCTTCCATGATGTATCCCGCCGATTACGGTTTTATTCCCGAAACTCTGGCGCTGGACGGAGATCCATTGGATGTGCTGGTATTGGGAGGAGAACCTACCTTTCCAATGTGTGTGATGGAAGTAAAACCCATTGGGGTATTTCACATGGCCGATGAGAAAGGTCCCGATGAAAAAGTAATTTGTGTTCCAGTGTCCGATCCTATATGGAATAGCTTGAACGATCTTTCCGATGTAAATCCGCATATCGTTAAAGAGATCGAACATTTTTTTCAAGTGTATAAAGACTTGGAAAAAAAGAGGGTAGATGTAGGCGGCTGGGGAGATGCTTCCGAAGCCTATGATATTCTCCACAAGTGTGTCGATCGCTACGAAACGAGCGATCATAAAAGGAATAAAAACTTCACGATTTAATAAGCAGCTCGCAATTAATTGAAAGCCCTTGTCAATAAGCCATAGAAGGATTTTTTAATTCCACCTAATTTCCTACTTTTGCAGTCGCAAATTTGAAATGATTTCTAATTAACTAAACTATAATGGAACAGAACATTATTTATGTGCCAATTGCACTTTCGGTCCTCGGACTCCTTTTCATGCTCGTTAAGATGAGCTGGGTAAAAAAGCAAGCCGCAGGAAGCGAGCGCATGCAGTTTATTTCCAAAAGTATCAAAGAAGGTGCGCTGGCATTTTTGAATGCTGAATACCGTCTTTTGGTCATATTCGCTGTGATCGCTGCTGTATTACTATATATTGTTTCTACGATGGTAGAATCGACCAGTTGGATGATCGTACCGGCATTTATCTTCGGGGCTATCTTTTCGGCATTGGCCGGAAACATTGGGATGCGCATCGCTACCGAAGCAAATACGCGTACCGCCGAAGCTGCCAAGACTAGTTTACCTCAGGCATTGAAAGTCTCATTTGGCGGAGGAACCGTCATGGGATTAGGTGTTGCCGGATTGGCAGTATTAGGCCTTAGTTTATTCTTTATGTTCTTCGTAGGACAGTTTATTGTTGATGGGGGTGATTTTTACGCTCAGATGACCATTGTTCTGGAAGCTCTTGCAGGATTCTCCCTTGGAGCAGAATCGATCGCACTCTTCGCACGTGTTGGAGGTGGGATCTATACCAAGGCAGCCGATGTGGGGGCCGATCTTGTTGGTAAAGTAGAAGCGGGTATTCCCGAGGATGATCCTAGAAACCCGGCAACCATCGCCGATAACGTTGGTGACAACGTGGGTGATGTAGCAGGTATGGGTGCAGACCTTTTTGGATCCTATGTAGCAACAGTTTTAGCTGCGATGGTTCTTGGAAATTATGTAATCCGCGATATGTCCCTAAACGGTCAATTTACTGACGCCTTTAGTAATATGGGACCCATCTTGCTTCCTATTGTGATTGCGGGTGTTGGGATTTTGGCTTCCATTATTGGAACCTTTTTCGTGAAAATTAGCAGCAACGATGCAAAAGAGTCACAAGTTCAAAAAGCATTAGATATGGGGAACTGGGCTGCGATCCTTCTAACGTTGATCGCCAGTTACTTCTTGATCGATTGGATGCTTCCCGAGACTATGAACATGAAGTTCTTTGGAGAAGGATATAAAGAAATTGCCTCGATCAACGTATTTTATTCGGCATGTATCGGGTTGGCCGTAGGAGCTTTGATCTCCTTTGTAACGGCATACTACACCAGTCTTGGTAAAAAGCCGGTACTGGATATCGTTAAGAACTCATCTACCGGAGCGGCAACCAATATCATTGCCGGATTGGCAGTGGGGATGAAATCTACCTTTGCGTCGGTATTGTTGTTTGCCGCAGCAATCTACGGATCCTACGAACTGGCAGGTTTTTACGGTGTTGCACTAGCAGCTTCTGCCATGATGGCGACGACTGCCATGCAGTTGGCAATTGACGCCTTTGGACCTATTGCCGATAATGCAGGGGGTGTTGCTGAAATGAGCGAATTGGAACCTCACGTTCGTGAACGAACCGACATATTAGACTCAGTAGGAAATACTACGGCGGCTGTGGGTAAAGGGTTTGCGATCGCTTCGGCAGCATTAACAGCATTGGCGTTATTTGCAGCCTATGTTACCTTCACAGGTATCGACGGGATCAACATCTTTAGAGCCGATGTTTTGGCAATGTTATTTGTTGGAGGAATGATTCCTGTGGTTTTCTCTGCCATGGCTATGAAATCGGTTGGAAAAGCAGCGATGGAAATGGTGCAGGAAGTTCGTCGTCAGTTTCGTGAAATCCCGGGAATTATGGAAGGAACCGGAACGCCGGAGTATGCTAAATGTGTTGATATTTCTACAAAAGCGGCACTAAAGGAAATGTTGCTTCCGGGTCTTTTAACCATTATCACACCTATCATCATCGGATTGATCTTTGGAGCAGAGCCTTTAGGAGGCTATATGGCCGGAGTATGTGTGAGTGGTGTAATGTGGGCGATCTTCCAGAATAATGCTGGAGGTGCATGGGATAATGCTAAGAAGTCCTTTGAGGCCGGTGTCATGATCAATGGTGAAATGACTTACAAAGGAAGTGACGCGCACAAAGCAGCGGTTACAGGTGATACAGTTGGTGATCCATTTAAAGATACCTCCGGACCTTCTATGAATATCTTGATCAAGTTAACATGTTTGGTAGGATTGGTAATTGCTCCTATCTTAGGAGATCACGGAACTGTAGCTATGGATGCTGCGGATAATCTTACTGAAGAAATGGTTTTTATTGATGAAGATGGAAATGAAACTATTCTTACCAATACTGAAGCAGAGCAAGCCGGAAGTGCTGCCGTGGTAACTAAAGAAATACAAGTTGAATATTCGGTTGACGGAGACGTGACAACAGCGAACGTGACTATAGAGATCACTAAGGATGGTGAAACCACAAAAGATACGCAAACATTTACGGGAACTGAAGCTGAGGTAAAAGCCAAGGTAAAAGCGCTCACTGAAACTGAAGAGACTGCTACTCAAAAAAATGTAGTTAAGAAAGTGGAAAAACGAATCAACTAGTCCTACAAGTTGGTTTAATTCCTAAATTATCCTTAAAACCCTGCCACTCGCAGGGTTTTTTTGTGGATTTCACTATCTTAGTATTAGATGAACTACGAAGACCTTATTACATTAGGGATTGCTTTTGGACTGGGATTGTTGGTAGGTGTTCAACGAGAACGCACCGACAATAAAATGGCCGGGGTGCGTACCTTTACTCTTATTTCCATCTTGGGAGTTGTTTCGGGATTTCTTACCCGAGAATTTGATAATCCGTTTATTTTACCGGTCTTGGGACTCTCCATTACGGCACTTTTGATCATGGC
Organism: uncultured Altibacter sp.; assembly: GCF_963972995.1. Classification (NCBI taxonomy): domain Bacteria; kingdom Pseudomonadati; phylum Bacteroidota; class Flavobacteriia; order Flavobacteriales; family Flavobacteriaceae; genus Altibacter; species uncultured Altibacter sp. The sequence goes on along the minus strand of NZ_CAXAXI010000021.1, from coordinate 16,381 downwards.
CAATGTGATTAAAGTGAAGAAAATCAATGATATTGATATTGGTCAAACGACCGAAGTTGCAGCTTTGCTTATGTTCGCCATTGGCGCCTATCTTGTTATGGGAAGTCAAGTCATTGGGGTGATATTGGGAGGTACTTTGGCAATTCTGTTATATGTAAAAGAGCATTTACATAATTTTATAGATCGATTGAAAGATAAGGACCTTGCTGCTATTATGACCTTTGCGGGGATCTCGCTGGTCATCTTACCTATTCTTCCCAATCAAACCTATGGACCACTTGATGTGCTTAATCCACGAAACATATGGTTTATGGTAACTTTGATCGTTGGGATTAGTGTGGTAGGTTATTTCATTTATAAGTTCGTTGGAAAAAAGGTTGGAATCATATCGAATGGTGTGTTAGGAGGACTCATTAGCAGTACCGCTACCACAGTAAGTTATGCAAGGAAAACAGCCGACTCCAAAGACATTGACAAGATCGCAGCCTTTGTGATCACGGCAGCCTCGACTATTGCCTTAGCACGTATTTTGGTGGAAGTAGGTATCGTGATCCCTGAAAAATTACCGCAGATCATGCTGCCCATTTTAGTAGAATTTGTGATCATGATTCTTTTGTGTATTGGACTATTTTATATAATCAATAAGGATGGAGGAGATGACGAAATGCCGGAACCTAAAAATCCTGCCCAATTTAAAAGTGCATTGATCTTCGGATTGCTGTACGGATTTATCCTATTGGCTGTGGCTTTTACCAAAGAAGAATTTGGTAACAATGCGCTTTATATTGTCTCCATAATTAGTGGTCTTACCGATGTGGATGCGATCACACTATCGTTATCACAATTAATGAAAGGAGACGGTTTGGAGGTATCCACAGGATGGCGACTTATTTTGTTGGCCTCCTTGTCCAATCTTCTTTTTAAAGGGATTATGGCAGCCGTATTAGGAACACGTCGATTGGCAAAATGGGTTGCAATTTCCTTTGGGATCTCGATTGTCACCGGATTGTTGATTATGTGGTTGTGGCCGGAATCCTGGCACTTTTAATATGGGATGGTTCAAGAAAGATCCGCTTCAAATTATCGTTTTCCAAAGCTATGGCACAGACGACCATCTGTATATACGCGGAAGAGCATTGGAAGATGAGAATATAAACCTTTCAAAAAAAGGTTTTTTCAGTCTACTGAAAAATTCTATCAAACGTTTTGAAACCGATGAGGTAGCACATACAAAACTCAGGATCAAACTTCCCGATGACAGGATATTTTACACCACTACCGATGCGAAAGGCTATTTTAAATTTTCAGAAACCATCCATGGCCTAACACCGCTGTGCAATGAAGAGCATTGGTTACACATAGAACTGGCCTTTGAAGATGAGCACCCGGGTTGGGTCATAAAGAATAACAATCGATTTCCCGGCGACGTCCTAATTCCGGATAGCAATCCGGGATTCGGGGTGGTGAGTGACATTGACGATACGATTATACATACCGGTGTCGCTTCATTTTTAAAGTTGAAACTGGTCTTTAATACCTTTTTTAGAAATGCGGAAAGCAGGTCGCCCTTGGAAGGCGCATCAAAATTCTATCACCTGTTACATCGCGGCAGGGATGGTGCAAGTGCGAACCCCATGTTCTATGCGAGTCACAGTCCTTGGAATCTTTACCGATATTTAGAACTGTTCTTGAAAACGAACAATTTTCCGAAGGGACCCATCCTGCTTCGGAATTTACCAAGACCGTTTGGAAAGAAAGATCCTTCAGAAAAACCACAGAAACAAAAAGAGATTCTAGATATTCTTACCACGTATCCTGCGATGAAATTTATTTTGGTAGGAGACAGTGGAGAGCATGATGCCGATATTTACATAGAAATAGCGGAAAAATTTCCAGATCGCATCTTAGCGATCTATTTAAGAAGTGTAAAACACAAAAAGAAGGTCTTACGGGTAAAGAGCCTGTTTTCAGAATATAAGACAACCCCGGCACTTCTGGTAGAGGACAGTGCAGAGGCCATTGTGCATGCTCGCTCTCTGGGATTTATTGAATAGATTCTTGAAAATAATCGTACGTCGCCAATTGCGCCTGAACTTCAGGTTTGTTATGCGGAACGTAGTTATTGTTCTGGTCGGCATCGATAATTCGGGCCTTTACGTTATCTCTTAATTGAATTTGCAGGAGGTCTTTAATAGTTTTCTTGTGATTTTGATCGTAAATTGGGGTCACCACTTCTATCCTATGATTTAGATTACGCGTCATCCAATCGGCAGAACCAATATAGACGATTTCCTCCCCATTGTTTCCAAAAATATATACGCGTCCATGCTCTAAAAAGCGATCGACAATGGAGGTTACCGTAATGTTCTCACTCTGTCCTTTTATCCCCGGAACCAACGAACAGATCCCGCGAATGAGCAATTGTACATTCACTCCTGCATTACTGGCGCGGTACAACAATTTTATCATGTCTTTGTCTTCCAGACTGTTCATTTTCAAAAGAATATGACTTTCTTTTCCGGCCTGGGCGAATTCGATCTCGTTATTGACCAGTTCGGTGAATTTTACACGCGAGGTGAAAGGGGAAACCAGCAATCTTTTGGTTTTGGGTACAATGATAGTACGTTCAAGCACCAAAAAAACTTTGTTGAGCTCTTTCGTGATCTTCGAATGAGCAGTCATTAGACCAAAGTCAGTGTATAAGGTAGCCGTTTTTTCATTGAAATTTCCGGTAGCTATGTAGGCATAGCGTTTCGGTTTTTCCTCTTCGTCTCGCTCAATATACAGGATCTTAGAATGTACTTTAATGTCCGGGTAACTATAGATTACCTTGGCACCGTTCTTTTCGAAGATGGCACCCCATTTTAAATTATTGTGTTCATCAAAGCGCGCTTTTACCTCAATGAACACGGTCACTTTTTTTCCGTTCTTGGCAGCTTTGGTTATCGCATCGTTCAACCGGGATTCACTGGCCGCGCGATAGATGGTGATTTTTATTTTTGTGACATGCGGATCGTCTGCCGCTTCTTCGATCAATTGTATCACAGGTTCGAAAGACTGATACGGGTAATGTAATAAGTGATCTTTCTTTTCGATCGCTTTCAGTATTGAAGGTTCTTTCAAGACAGGATGTGGGAGCGGCGCTAAAGGAGTGTTCGACAGATCTTTATGGGTAGGGTTGGGAAACTCGAAAAAATCCTTGAAATTATGATAAGGCCCACCCAAAACAATGTCGGCAGTACTTGCATCCAACGCATTCTTGAGCGTTTCTACAAACGTCTTTGGCATTGCACTATCTACGAGCACTCGTGTGGCCTGACCCGTGGCCCGCTTTGGGAGCGATTTTTCAATCTTATCTTTTAGATTTCCTGAGAACTCATCCTCGATGTACAATTCTGCATCTCTGGAGATCTTTATACAATAATAGGTGGTTTTTTCTTCCTTTTCCGGGGTCTGGTTGAGGTTGTACTTTAAAATATCATCGATAAAGGTAATGTAGTACTTTCCTTGTATCTTCGGAAAAACAAAGAACCGCGGTTCATCTTTTGGGATCTCGACTAACTGGTATTGAGTCTCTGAAACGATACCGGCGAGATACAGTGCTTCATTCTCTACAAATATGGGATCTGAATGTTTGAAATCGAACTTTTTGGCGTTTAGGGAATCTTTCAGCGTGTCACAATAATACGATTTAGCAATTTCCTTTTGAGTTGCGGTAAACTGCTTGTGATGGATCAAGAAGATATTCTCTTGTTCCAAGGCAGGGATTATTTGCTTCTGAAAGATTTGGCCAAACTCATCTTGTTGCAGATCCACTTGTTTTTTGATCTCACGAAGCACCTTGTTCGGTTTGGTGATCAATTTTTTCCGAAGCGGCTTTTCAACATTTTTTATTTGTCGTATATCTGAAACGCGCACCCTGAAAAATTCGTCCAGATTCGAAGAGTAGATCGCTAAGAATTTGATGCGTTCGAACAGGGGATTTCTTTTGTCTGCAGCTTCCTGAAGGACCCGATGGTTGAATCGCAGCCAAGACAGGTCACGATGATAGTATTTGGTGTTGTAGAGTGATGCCATAAGTCACCGCAAAGTAAGCGATTAAAAAGGCAGTCAAGTGTAAGAGAAATGTTAAGTTTTAAATAAACCGTGCAGCTCTGCATCGATCTTGTTTATGACTTCCCCCAGATGCTCCGGATTGTCAACAAAATCAAGACTGTCGACATCGAGCACGATCAAATTACCTTTGTCGTATTCATGCACCCAAGCTTCATAGCGTTCGTTCAAACGGCTTAGATAGTCGATGCTTATGGAATTTTCATATTCGCGTCCTCGCTTGTGGATCTGATTCACCAGATTTGGTATAGAACTTCGAAGATAGATCAACAGGTCCGGACCTTCGGTAACACTTTCCATAAGATCGAACAACGAGCGGTAATTTTCATAGTCCCTGTTGGTCATAAGACCCATGGCATGGAGATTTGGCGCAAAGATATAGGCGTCTTCATAGATGGTGCGATCCTGTACAATGTCTTTCCCGCTCTTGCGTATATCGAGGATTTGTCTAAACCTACTGTTTAAGAAATAGATCTGAAGGTTAAAAGACCAGCGTTCCATTTGGTTGTAGAAATCGTCAAGGTACGGGTTATCCTCTACATCCTCAAAATGGGCTTTCCATTTATAATGTTTTGCCAGTAAACGCGTTAAGGTGGTTTTTCCGGAGCCTATGTTCCCTGCGATCGCGACGTGCATAAATCTTACTGCTTAGGTGGTGTTAGTGAAAAAGTGAGAATATTAATTCCGTCATAAATATACAGTAAATCTTGACTAAGCTGCAAGTCTTTTATAGGGTTTTCGGGCAGTTCAATTTTTATGGGATGAATGGTTTTTTCTGAATTTTCCTTCGGAAGCATCTGTATCGTATACAACGCATTCGCTTTGAGGGCCAACACCTTTTCGTTCTGCTGAATGATCTTTTCGAAATTCATGGCTTCCATTTCCGAAAGCAAGCTTCCGTAGACGTTGAAAGCGCGTAACATACGTTCGGTTAACATAAAACAATAATTGAAATTACTGGCCTGCGATAGCAATTTCCCCGAAAAAGGTTGCGAAACGATGGTCTTCCTGTTACTGCGATAATCGAACAACTCGAGTTGTTGGGTATCTACATTAAATATCCAAAGAAGGTTATTTCCGGCATTGGTGGCGGTACTAACAGTTACGAATTGAGGTAGATTGTTGAAGTTGATCCGCTCGATCTCATTCAATCTGTTGTCAACAAAGACTACGGTATTTACTGTTTCGTAAAAGATTACAATCTTTAATGGATTGATAATATCCACCGAAGCAATTTTTCCTAATTGGAAATCACTGTATACATACACACCTTCCGAACCTTGCTTGTGGAGAATATTGTCTTTAATAAAATAGAGTTGCTTGTAATTGTCAAACCCAATAAATTTGTCGGCTTGCAACGGTAACGTGGCCACAGGTTTCAATTCCTGGCTAAAAAGACATGGAACTGAGATAAAAAATAGAAAAGCGAATAGTTTCATAGGGACCACAAGGTACAAAATGAACGGCTATAATAGAATGTTTGTAACTTGTAACGCTTAAAAAAATCGATCGTCCTTTTACCAACACCAACGATACAATTATGCTCATAAAACTAGAACTATCGCTATTTTGCCTCCTTTTTGCTCTGGGAACGCTCGCCGCACAGGATTTCAGTGGGATCGCGACATATAAGACAGACAGAAAAGTTGATTTAAAACTGAGCGATGACTCCTCAGATGCAATAAAGGCACAGTTGGCAGCCCAAGTGAGGAGACAATTTCAGAAGGAGTATGCACTTACTTTTACAGCCAACGAAGCACTTTATAAAGAAATTAAAAGTCTTGAGAAACCACAGGCAGCATCTTCCGGCGGGATCAATATTGTAGTGCAAGGGACCACGGATATATTGTATCGAAATATAGCAGAGAACCTATATCTCAATGAAACGGAGATCATGAGCAAACCTTTCTTAATACGCGACACCCTTGAGAAACCCAAATGGAAATTGCAAAAGGATGTCAAGAACATTGGGGAATACACCTGCTTTAAGGCCACTTATACCCGTGAAGTGACCGAACAGATTTTCGATAGTGCTACCGATAGTCTGCTGGAAGTTAAGAAGAATCAAATAACAACAGCGTGGTATACCTTGGATATTCCGGTACCACACGGACCCGACACATATTGGGGGCTTCCGGGTTTGATCTTGGAAGTTAATGATGGCGATCTAACCATCCTTTGCTCAAAAATCGTCCTGAACCCGGAGAAAGGCATTGATCTCCAGCGTCCAAAAGCTGGTAAGGAGGTAAGCCAAGTAGAATATGATATAATACGGGATAAGAAATCTAAAGAAATGTTAGAGCAGTTCCAAAGTAGCGGGCGCCGTGAGAAAGGCAATAATGTTCAAATTCGCATTGGTGGTTAGAGCCATGGAGCGCTGTTAAACCTTATAAATAAATAATAGTCGAAGGATCGTGTAACAAAATGTGTATTTTGGTACCTAACAGTATATCCTAATATGTAAACTATGAAAGTATTTATTTTTCTGGCACTTGTTTGCTGTTCCATAACCACATTTGCTCAAAACATTAGCGGTCAGGCTTATTACGAATCTAAAACTACCATAGATATGGACAATTTTGGAGGGCGAGAAATGAGTGAGGATATAAAAAAACAGATCGCAGAGCGCATGCGTAGTATGTTGGAAAAGACCTATATTCTTACCTTCAACAATACTGAGTCTATTTACAAAGAAGAAGAAAAACTGGAAGCAGGCGCCGGTAATGCCGGTTTTGGTATGATGATGAGTAGTTTTTCGGCAGGTCCCCAGTATAAGAACATCGAGAAGAACTTACTGTTGGAAGAGCGAGAGTTCTTCGGAAAACAATTTCTTATAAAGGATTCTCTAACCTCTTTGGAGTGGACCGTCGAAAAAGAATCAAAACAAATAGGCCAGTATATCGCATTCAAAGCGACTGCCATTAAAAAGATCGATCCCAACGATATTAGTATGGCCCGTCCTCGAAAAAGGGATCGTGAGGCCAATGAAAAGAAAGAGGGAGAAGCATTGAAGGATTCTACAAAGACCGAAAATGAGGATCCTTGGGAGCAGGTTGAGATTCCTAAAGAAGTGATCATTACGGCGTGGTTCACCCCACAAATTCCCGTAGGGAATGGTCCTGCAGAGTACGCAGGATTGCCGGGCCTCATCTTAGAATTGAACGTGTATAGAACCACATTGCTGTGTTCAAAGATCGTTATGAACCCTAAAGCCGCCGAAGTTATAGAGCCTCTTACTAAAGGAAAGGAAGTAACACGGGCAGAATTCAACCAAATTGTAAAAGAGAAGACCGATGAGATGCGCGAGAATTTTCGTGGCGGCGGAAGACGCGGTGGCGGGATGCGCTTTGGTGGGTAATAATTAATGCTTCAGCAAATAGCCTAATGAACCAATATTACACCAACCAACTATGAGAATCCTTTTCGGGGCAGTGCTGCTCCTCTTTTCCGTATCGCTTTCGGCACAAAGCGTAAAGGTACGCGGGTTTATCAAGGACAGCATTGGCGAACCCCTCGAATTTGCCAATGTGATCGCTGCCGTAAAAGAATCCGGTGACATAGAAGCATATGCTATTACCAATTACGAAGGGCGCTATCAACTGGAATTACCCATAAACAATACCTATGTGCTTCGCGCCAGTTTTTTGGGCTATGAGACGAGCGTATACGAGCTTACAATTGCAGCAGAGGCTGAACCTGTGCAACAGGATTTTATTCTGAATTCCATAGCAGATGAACTCGAGGGTGTGGAGATTGTTTATGAAATGCCCGTAACCGTTAAAGGCGATACCATTGTCTATAACGCCGATTCGTTCACAACCGGAGAAGAGCGAAAGCTGGGGGATGTGATGAAGAAATTGCCGGGGGTAGAAGTAAACGACGAAGGGGAGATCGAAGTGGAGGGCAAGGCTGTGACCAAGGTCATGGTGGAAGGAAAGGATTTCTTTGACGGTGATTCTAAACTAGCGACCAAAAATATCCCGGCCGATGCGGTGGACAAGGTGGAAGTGCTGCGCAATTACAATGAGGTAGATCAAATGCGAGGCTTAGGGAACGATCAGGACAACGTCGCGATCAATATCAAGCTGAAAGAAGGCAAAAAGAACTTTTGGTTCGGGGAAGTGACCGCCGGAGGCGGTACAGTAGGAGAAGATGAAGCGGGATATCTAGTGCATCCGAAACTATTTTATTACAGTCCGAAATACAGTCTTAATTTTATTACAGACTTCAATAATATCGGCGAAGTGCCTTTTACGTTTCGGGATTACTTTAATTTTACGGGTGGATTTAGAAACTTCAATCGCGGTGGAGGTACCAATTTCGAGATCAGCGAAAGTGACTTGGGGTTTGCCGTAGCACAGAACAATAGAGCCAATGCCATCGAGACGAAGTTTTTGGCGGGAAACTTTAGCTGGGCGGCCACCGAGACATTGGATCTAAGCGGATTTGCGATACTTTCAGACAATAGTACCAATATCGTTAACAATTCCATACGGCAGTACATTGCATCCGGAGCTACCGAAAATACGAATGCAGTGAGCGATCAACAAAGTAAATTAGCGATGTTGAAACTTAGCGGGGTGTATAAACCCAACGTGAACTTTCAGATGGATTACGATGCCTTGCTGAAAACTTCAGAACAAACCGAAGACGACACCACGCGTTCTACGGTCATGGGTCGTACGAATAACATTTCCGAAGTAAAGGAGAATAAACCCGTATCGGTCAATCAAAACGCCAACATCTATTATACGCTGGATGAGAAGAATATTTTTGCGGCACAAGTGCAACATCTCTACCAGGACGAGGATCCATTTTACAGAGCTGTACAGGACTCTATTCCGTTTCGGGGAATATTTACAATGTTTGATCCCAGTAACCCTACCAACGAGACCTTCAATCCGTTGCAGCCGGCCAATCGGTACAATATCAATCAGACCCGAAATGTAGTAACCAGTAAGCTCGATGCCAAGATCGATTATTATTATGTGCTAAACAATACCAGTAATTTGAATGTAACGCTGGGAAGTACCTTGAGTCATCAAAAATTCAACTCCGGAATCTTTCAAATTTTGGATAATGGTGCTGTGAATCCGTTTACTGCATCCGATTTCAATAACGATGTGGCCTTTGGTTTTACCGATGCATTTTTAGGATTGCATTACAAGGTAAAAACAGGGAAGTTTATAGTTACACCCGGTCTCACCCTTCATAACTATAATGTGAAGAACGAACAACTGGGCACTATCATCACTCAAAATGATTGGACGCTCCTGCCGGATGTCAATGTGATCCTTGAGCTTAAGAAAAGTGAAAGTCTGCGGTTCAATTACAGCATCAATGCGCAATATACCGATGTGAACGACTACGCTCAAGCCTTTGTATTTAATAACTACAACCGATTGTTTCGAGGGAACCGATTCTTGGAGAATGCTCTGTCACACAATTACAATCTTACCTACTTCAGTTTTAATCTCTTCAACTATACCAACATTAGCGGTTCTTTAAATTATTCCAGACGCATCAACGGTTTTAAAAGCAATTCAGAGATTATAGCGATCAACCAAGTGAGCAGTCCGTTCAACATCGACAGTAATTTTCCCGATGAGACCTTTTCGGCCGTAGGCCGTTTCAGTAAGACCGTAAAGAAGATACAGTTTAATCTTACGGCCAATGCTTCTTTGAACAGATCCAACAATCTTGTGAACGACGAAATACGGGAAAGTGAGAGCTTTACTCAAAATTATCGGGGGAGTGTGCGGTCAAATTTTAAGGATTGGCCCAATTTTGAAGTAGGGTATCGCCTTACTTTGAACGATTACGACAACGGAGGACTGCAACAAACCTTCCGTACCCACCGACCGTATATTAACACAGATATCAATTTTCTGAAAGATTTTACGCTAAGTGCCGAATGGGATTATTATAACTACACCAATAATACCAACACAGTGGAGAACACCTATTCCTTTATCAATGCCGATCTCTACTACCAAAAAGGGGACAGCAACTGGGAATTTCAATTGCAGGCAACCAACCTGCTGGATACCGGATTTATAAATAACGATAGTTTTAATGAAGATTTTAATACGACGAGCCGGTATTTTGTGCTCCCCCGTATTTTGATGTGTATCGTGAGATACGAATTGTAGTTTTTAGTATCTTTCTGAAAAACTATTGGCAATGCGAAATATTCTTTTAGGAATTGTACTGGCTTTATTTATAGTATTCGGGCTTCAGTATTGTGAACATCAAAAGGAAAATCGTGAGCGATTGGAAGCGAACACGGCGCTTATCCAAAAACAATTGCAAAATGTAGGGAAGCTTATCGTGACCGAGGGGAACTACGCTCAGGTATTCACTTACGAAGATTGGAAGAAATTTTACATAGACGTGCTCTCCGCCCGAAAGAAAGCGTTGGTGGTGGTGAATGCAAAAGCTTCCATTGCATACGATCTTAGTGCGGTTAAGACCCAGATCGATGAGGCGAACAAGACTGTTACCATTACACACATCCCGGAGCCTGAATTGTCCATCAATCCGAATATTCAGTACTACGATGTACAACAAGATTATTTCAATCAGTTTGAAGCATCCGATTACAATAAGATAAAAGAGAAAATAGAAAAATCGCTTCGGGAAAAGATTGAAGCTTCAGAACTGGTTACCAATGCGCAAAACCGCTTAATTTCCGAACTTCAAAAGATCTATATCCTAACTAATTCCATGGGCTGGACCCTTCAATACAAAGAACAGGTAATTTCTTCAGAAACCGATCTGCAACAGTTAACCTATTGATGTAAGATGACACTCAAGAGTCATAAAGACAGGCGAAGTTCTACACTTATAACTTCTTGCTCAAACTATGCCAGCCGCCGCCGTTCATAGCTTCAATGCCGTTGCTTTTTAGGATGGCAGCGGCACTTCCGCTACGCACTCCACTTGCGCAACATACAATTACAGGCTTGTTCCATTTCTTTATTTCAGTTACGTTACCGGAAATGGTTGGCAAGGGAATATTCTTCGACCCCGGAATTGCTCCCGAAGCGTATTCCCCTTTAGATCGCACATCTACAATTACCGCATCGCGAGCGACAAAGTCCTCAATTTTTTTAGCCTTATTTCCAAATATAAAATCCAATAGTCCCATACGAATGTCCCTCACAGGAACGGTGTTAATTAATACCAATGCTTTGTTTCTCTATAAGAAGTAATCCGTCGTCAATTAGGTTCGAAACTTTCGGTCTTCTTTGTTTTAATTGTATTAAGTACTGTAAGACATGCGCGTCCTTGGTAAGCTCGTAAAGCTCCAAAGGCAGCAGCCAATCGTTCGGATACTGTTTCTGTACAGTTTCGAAAATAACGGACAAACGTTCTCCAACTTTCGAGCGCTCTAAAACTGCGGCATTGATTCCGGCCGTTTGACGCAATTCCCTTACCTCTTTATAATAGGCGTTCAACTGTCTTTCTTCCTCAGAAAGGGATACGCGAATCGTTTTACTGCTTGCTGTGTGCGTCACTAAGTCGAAGGATCGGTAGTCCGCAGCTCCGGCAAATGCAGAAAGAATTTCTTTACCAACAGCCATATCAAAATCTCCCATATCCGGTCGAAATAATGTTTCATCTTTGTAGCGTACCGTACAGTCGGTAAATTGTATAAGCATCAATTCTCCTCTTAGGTTTCGAATACCCGTCACATTCAAACCCTCCACAGTGATTCCGCTCTCAAACTCGAACGAAATAGGCTTTCCGTCATAGAAATTATAGGCTTGAAGATCCCGCGGTCCCATATTTTCAATGGCGAGATTGATTCCTTTTAATTTTCCTAAAGGAGATCGAAAACCGTTGCTGTGTCTACTTACTCCGTGCCCTATCACTTCCTTCTCACGATAGGACAACGCGGTTTCACCTTCGGTTTCGAAATAGACCACCTCATTGTCTTCATTCTGTATCATGCGCGTAAAGTGACCACTCACTTGCAGGCCGGTGCTTAGTTCGATCGTTCCCAATTGTTTTGATTCAATCAATTTTTTGAGACCGCGCCAGCCTCCTTTCCGAACGGCCATGGTATTGGCAAACTCCTCCAAAACTTCTTGTAAATAGGCAAAATCCGGTGTTACGTACAACTGCGGTTGCGGTTGGGTGATATCAAAATCCTGATAGGCCGCTTCTATGGTATATGGGATCTTTTTCACTTCTGCCTTCATACACCAAACACTTTCCCCAATAGAAGAGAGCAAGCCGGCACCATAGATCTTAGGAGTTTCTACGGTTCCTACAAGACCGTATTCCACGGTCCACCAATGTAAGTTTCGGATGAGGGCAATTTCAGAAGGAGCAACTTTCTTTTCTTGTAACGCCTTTACACGTTCTTCTGCAGCCTGTATCTTAGCATCCGAAATGCCATCAGCTTCCTTCAAGATCGATAGTTCACGCACGGCTTCATACATGGCTATATCATGGGCGCTCGATATCGCCTTGGCACCAATCTCACCAAAACGCCGCAGGTATTCGGCATAGTCGGGACTCGCGATGATGGGAGCATGACCGGCCCCCTCATGAATAATATCGGGTGCAGGAGTATATTCAATATTCTCGAGTTGTCGTATATCACTGGCGATCACAAGGACCTTGTACGCTTGGAATTCCATGAAGGCATTGGGCGGTATAAATCCGTCAACCGCGACCGCTGCCCAGCCAATTTCTTTTAGGATGCGGTTCATGCCGTACATGGAAGGGATCTCGTCTATGGAAATACCTGTCCTCTTCAATCCCCCTAGATAGCTTTCATGAGCTACAGCACGCAGGTAATCGACGTTCTTCCGCATGACATACCGCCACACCGCTTGATTAATGGGGGTATATTGATCGTAATTTTGTGGTTTGATGTACTGCTTGAGATGCGGAGGTAACCGGTCCAGCAATTCATTGGTTTCAACAACTGTGTTCATACGATTTCAAAAATAGTATTTTTTTGGGCGTTCCCCGCTGTTTTTAAGCTTCAAAAACAGCGGGTCGGGCTTTCCGCACTACACGCCTTCCTGTTCGAAGCTCATTCGTGAAGGCGGGGTAGTTTGCTGCAATCCCTAACGCAAATTCTTTACATAATTACTATCTTGCATGGCCATGAAAATACAGACCCGAAAAGAAGAGATCATTGTTGTAGCCTCCCGGCTTTTTAAAGAAAAAGGGTATAATGCTGTTTCTATGCGGGACATAGCGCAAGCCATGGGGATCAAGGCTGCCAGCCTCTATAATCACATTACCGGAAAGCAGGAGATCCTTTCTACACTCATCTTGGAAGTTGCTCATGAGTTTACAAGCGGGATGCGTGCTGTATTGGACAAAGAGAGTAGTCCGTTACAAAAGATACAAGAAATTATAGAGCTTCATATCGATATTACGGTAAATGCTTCCGAAGGATTGGCAGCACTGAATAATGACTGGATGCACATGGAAACTTCACAGGTAGAGGCATTTGTACAAATGCGGGAAGATTATGAGGAAAATTTCAGAAAGATTATCAAAGAAGGAATTGACGCGGACGAAATACAGCCACGACATCCCGAAGTGATATTGTTTTCGATCCTCTCCACTCTGCGCACGCTCTACCTCTGGTATCAGAAACGTGGTAAGCTGGATGTCAACGTATTAAAGAAGGATCTGGTGTCGGTGTTTCTGGATGGGATTGTAACAAAAAATTAACTTGCAAAGCTTACTAACAAACGTTAGTTTTGTGTTTCTAATACGACAAAAGATACGTGGCAAAGTTTTATAAGATCAAAGTAAAGGATATCTATAAGGAGACAGATGATTGTTCGGTCATTACGTTCGATATGCCTCAGGAACTTGCTAAGGAATTTACCTTTAGACAAGGGCAACACCTTACCCTCAAAGCCGATATAGACGGGGAGGACATTCGTCGTTCGTACAGTTTGTGTTCCAGTCCTATTGACGAGGAGTGGAAGGTGGCGGTAAAGCAAATCCCCACGGGAAAGTTTTCTACCTTCGTCAACAACAGCTTGGCCCCCGGAGATGCTCTTGAGATCATGGCCCCCAGCGGAGCCTTTGGAGTAGATGCACATCCCGATAAAGCCAAGAATTATCTGTTCTTCGCGGCAGGGAGTGGAATTACGCCTGTACTTTCTATGATTAAAACCCATTTGGCTCTAGAACCGCAGTCAACTTGTAAGCTGTTTTATGTGAATAGAACCGCCAAATCCATTATCTTTAAGGAAGCATTGGAACAGCTTCGGAATACCTATTTCGGCCGATTGGAAATTTATTATTTTCTCACCAAGGAACGGCGTGACATAGAATTGTTCAATGGTCGTTTTGACGATGAAAAAATGGAGGTTCTAACAAAGACCTTTATTGATATACCGGACACCAGTGAAGTGTTCTTGTGTGGTCCGGAAGATATGGTGCACTATGTGAGCAACTATTTGGTGGAAGCGGGATTGCCTAAAGAACTTATTCATTTTGAATTGTTCGTTAGTGGGCTTTCCGAAGAAGATAAAAAAAGAGCCGAACGCCTTGCACAGCAAAACGTTGAAGGTGTAGAAGTCACGATTGTAGATGGAGGAAAGGAATTTCAATTTACAATGACTAATGATTATGATAATATTCTCGACGCAGCATTAGGGGCCGGAGCCGATCTGCCTTTCGCCTGTAAAGGAGGCGTATGCAGCACCTGTAAGTGTCAAGTCTTGGAAGGAACGGTCGAGATGAAAATAAATTACGCATTGGAAGAAAAGGAGGTAGCCCAAAATTTTGTGCTTAGTTGCCAGTCGGTGCCTACTTCCAATCGTGTAAAAGTAGATTTTGATGTATAACAGCTTGTACGTACAGGCGCAAACATACAGCTATGAGTGAAAATGAAGTAAAAAATTTGGAAGCGATCTTTGAAGCGCGAATCGCGCGTGATGAAAAGATAGAACCTAAGGATTGGATGCCGGAGAAATACAGACAGACACATATTCGTCAGATCTCCCAACATGCGCATTCTGAAATTGTAGGAATGTTGCCGGAAGGGAATTGGATCACACGTGCACCGTCTCTTAGAAGAAAAGCAGCCTTACTTGCTAAGGTACAAGATGAAGCAGGTCACGGGCTGTATTTGTATTCTGCATGTGAGACCTTAGGGATCTCTCGTGACGAACTCTATGAGCAATTGCATAGCGGCAAAGCAAAATATTCATCCATATTTAATTACCCAACGGTCACTTGGGCCGATATGGGCGCCATAGGATGGCTGGTAGATGGAGCCGCGATCATTAATCAGGTGCCTTTATGCAACACCTCTTTTGGACCTTATGCACGTGCCATGGTACGTGTGTGTAAGGAAGAGAGTTTCCATCAGCGTCAAGGCTATGAGATTATGCTTACACTATGTAATGGTACGCCTGAGCAGAAAGAAATGGCACAGGATGCTCTTAACAGATGGTGGTGGCCAAGTCTAATGATGTTAGGCCCTACCGATGATGCTTCCGTCCATACCGAACAATCCATGAAGTGGAAATTGAAGCGAAAGACCAATGATGAATTGCGACAGCAATTTATCGATCAAACAGTACCGCAAGCAGATTTGCTCGGACTTACTATTCCGGATCCCGATCTTAAATTCAACGAAGAAACGGGTCATTATGACTTCGGACCGATCGATTGGGATGAATTCTGGCAAGTGGTTAAAGGGCATGGTCCTTGTAACAAAGAGCGCATGAACGCTCGTGTGAGTGCATGGGAGAATGGAGCTTGGGTTAGGGATGCGGCCATGGCTTATGCCGAAAAACAGGAGACTAAGAAAGTAGCGAAAGCAAGTTAAATAAGGAGATATGAAAAAGAACTGGCCCTTGTGGGAAGTATTTGTGAGAAGTAAAAATGGCTTAGAACACAGGCATTTTGGGAGTCTGCATGCCGCCGATGCCGAAATGGCATTAGAGAACGCAAGAGATGTGTATACGCGTCGCAATGAAGGTGTGAGTATTTGGGTGGTGGAAAGTAAATACATTACTGCCTCCAACCCTCAGGACAATGGTGAATTTTTTGAACCTGCACAGGATAAGATCTACCGGCACCCAACCTTTTATGATCTGCCCGATGAAGTGAAGCACATGTAGAAGGAAATCGAAGATGAATTCCAAAATGATGCATCTAGTATTGTTGTTTCACTTCTAAAAAAGGATACCTAATACACTCGATTTCGATTTTGTTTTCGACTTCGATTTTAATTATTTCAAATGAAAAACGAAACTTTATATCAATACAT